>DASSNR010000331.1:0-4491 GCA_035687925.1 Gemmatimonadaceae bacterium
GCATTCCGAGCGCGTTCGTCAACATGGAAGACGATCACCCGGTGGCGGCGCGCCGCCCGTACGGCGTGGCCGGGTGGACCTCGGGCGAGAAGTCCGTGATCCTCGAGGATCGCTTCGATCTCTGGCAGGTGAATCCGGACGGGACACACGCCGTGCGCCTCACGCGGGGCCGCGAGGATTCGACGGTCTATCGCGTGGAGCAGCTCGATGAGGACGCCTACACCATCGATCCCCGCAAGCCCATCTGGCTCTCCGCCACCGGCGCCTACAACAAGAAGAGCGGCTTCGCACGCCTCGTCATCGGGCATCCCGCGCAGCGCGTGCTGTGGCTCGACAAGGGCGTGTCGCGTCTCGCCAAGGCCAAGTCGGCCGACGTCTACTCGTATGACGTGCAGACGTACGAGGAATCGCCCAACCTGTTCGTGAGCACGCCGGCGCTCGCCGACGCGAAGCAGGTCTCGCACACCAATGCGTTCCTCGCGCAGTACGCGTGGGGGAAGCAGGAGTTGTTGAGCTACACGAACGCGCACGGCGACACGCTGCAGATGATGCTGACGTACCCGGTGAACTACCATCCGGGCGCGCAATACCCGATGGTCGTCTACTACTACGAGACGCTCTCACAGGGCTTCCATCAGTTCGTCATTCCGTCCGATCGCTCGACGTACAACACCACGGTGTTCAGCCAGAACGGCTACTTCGTCCTGCGCCCCGACATCCGATTCCGCGCCCGCAACCCCGGCTACTCTGGACTCGACTGCGTGACGTCGGCGGTGAAGACGGTGCTCGCCACGGGGATGATCGATCCCAAGCGCGTCGGCAACATGGGGCACTCGTGGGGTGGCTACCAGTCCGCGTTCTACGCCGTGCACGGACACGGACTCTTCGCCGCGACCATCGCCGGCGCGCCGCTGACGGATCTCGTCAGCATGTACGGCTACACCTCGTACAACACCGGGCGCGCGGAGACCGGACACTTCGAGACCGGCCAGGAGCGGATGCAGGTGCCGCTATGGGACGACCCGCAGTCGTACATCGCGAACTCCACCGTGTTCGCCGTCGACTCGCTCGAGACGCCGCTCCTCCTCGAGGAGGGCGACGCGGACGGCAACGTGAACTATTGGCAGAGCATGGAGCTGTATAACTTCGGGCGACGGCTCGGCAAGCACGTGATCCTGCTGCTGTACAACGACGAGAATCACGGCGTGGCTCGGCCGGAAAGCCAGCGGGACTACCACACTCGGCAGCTCGAGTGGTTCGCGCACTATCTGAAGGGCGAGCCAGCCGCGGCGTGGATCACCAATGGCGAGACGTATCTCACCCGTCAGAAGTTGATCGCGGACGCGGAAGCTCGGCGGAAGAAAGCGTCCGCGGCCACTCGCGCGACCGCGTCGGCCAGTCGCAGCGCGGGCGATGGGTCGGGGCCGAACCCGTAGTCCAATTTCTCAGTCTGTCCACTGTGCTCCAGGAGCTCTCGATGCCGAGGGATATTCGTTACCGCACGGTCATCCAGCGCCTCGTCGCTGCCGTGGTGATCGCCGCCATCGTCCACGTCGCCACGCCGCGCACCGCGCAGGCGCAGCGCGCCGCCGCGATCCCCACGCCGGAATCGGTGTTCGGATTCTCCGTGGGTGCGGATTACAAGCTCATCAACTACGAGCAGTCCATCGCCTACTTCAAGCGTCTCGCGGCGGCGAGCAATCGCATCAAGCTCATGAATGTCGGCACCACCGCGTACGGACGCCCGTGGACGGTGGTGATCATCTCGAGTCCCGCGAACCTCGCGAAGCTCGAGCACTATCGCGAGATCAACATGCGGCTCGCACACCCCGAGGGGCTCACGGATGCGCAGGCGCACGCACTCGCGCGCGAAGGCAAGGTCATCGTCGACATCAGCGGCGGGCTCCACGCCTCGGAGATCGCCGGCTCGCAACACACGATCCAGCTCGCGTACGACCTGCTGTCGCACCCCGACGACCCGACCACGAAAGCGATCTTCGACAACGTCATCTTCTTCCTGTGGCCGTCGATCAACCCCGATGGACAGGACATCGTGGTCGACTGGTGCACCGCGCGCGATACGGGAAAGAACCCGCCGCCCATGGAGCTCTACGAGAAGTACATCGGGCACGACAACAATCGCGACAGCTACATGCTGAACGTGGTGGAGTCGCGCGTCATCCAGCGCACGTGGCGCCACTGGGAGCCGGACATCATCTACGTGCATCACCAGTCGTCGCCCTTCCCGACGCGCATCTGGGTGCCGCCGTTCGCCGATCCCGTGGGCATGTATGCGCCGCCGATCCCGGCGCGCGAGATCAATGTGATCGGCACGACGATCGCGCAGGAGCTGGACGCGCACGAGCAGCCCGGCGCGACGAGCCTGGGCGATGGCTACGACGCGTGGTATCCGGGCTACATCGACTACATGCCCGTCTATCAGAACATCGCCTCGTGGTGGACGGAGACGCAGGGCGGCAACTGCGCGACGCCGCGTACGACGACCGTCGATTCGCTCCCGAAGGACTACCGCGATCTGCGCCCCACGCCGCTTTACCTGAGTCCGTGGGCCGAAGGGACGTGGCATCTGCGCGATGCGGTGGACTACATGATCACCGCCTCGAAGGCGACGCTCCGCTACGCGGCGCAGAATCGCGAGGAGGTGCTCTACAACCGGTACCAGTCGGGGCGCGACGTCATCAAGAAGTACCGCACGAGCGCGCCCTACGCGTACGTCATTCCGCAGTCGCAGCGCGATCCGGTGGCGCCGGCGGAGCTGCTCCGTCGCCTGGCGTTCATGGGCGTGCGCATCGAGCAGGCGACGCGCGAGTTCACGTACGACGGCGCGACGTACCCCAAGGGGACGTGGGTGATTCCGATGGACCAGGAGTTCGCCGAGCTCGTGCGCGAGCTGTTCGAGGTGCAGCACTATCCCGACCTCGGCGAGGATCAGCCGTACGACGCGGCCGGGTGGACGCTCCCGTTCCAGATGGATGTGAACGTGATCGCGGGAAAGACGCCGCTCTCCTCCGAGCTTCGCTCGGCGCTCGCTCCCGTGCACGGAACCGCTGTGGACTGGCACACCGCGCCCGACGCACCGTTCACGACCAACGCCGAGGCCGCTGGGATCGTCCCGCTGCCCGGAAGGATCACGGGGACGGGTGATGCGCTCGTGCTCGATCCCGCACAGAACAACTCGTTCCGCCTCATCGCGCGCGTGCTCGCCGCCAAGGGCACGGTGCGCGTCGATGAGGCGGACAGCGCGCACGGCGGCCGGTACATCGTCTCGGGCGTGCCGATGACGCAGCTCGAGCGATGGGCGAAGGAGCTCTCGCTCGACGCCGAGCGCACGACGGATGCGGCCACCTCGGGTGCGGTGACGGCGTCCGCGCGCATCGCACTCTACAAGGCATCGCCCGGGATCATCGACGAGGGGTGGACGGAGTGGATGCTCGACACGTACGGCTTTCCGTATACGATCATCACGCCGGCCGATCTGCGCGCCGGGAATCTGCACTCGCGCTTCGATGTCCTCGTGCTCGCTTCACAGGGGCTCACGAATCGCCGCTTCGGCAGGCGCGGCGGGCGCGGCGGCGCGCCGGTCGACACTGCGGCGGAAGCAGCGGCCGTGCGCGGCGTGGATGACTTCGTCCGCGATGGCGGCACCATCGTCGTCTGGAGCCAGGGCGTCAACTCGGCCATCGACGAGCTGCACCTCCCCGTGAAGGACGTGGTCGCTGGACTGCGCATGAAGGACTACTTCACGGGCATTTCCATCATGCAGGTGACCACCGACACGGCACACCCGGTGATGGCGGGGATGCCAGCGCAGGCAGACATCGTGGTGAACCGTAGCCCCGTGCTCACCACGCTCGATGGCTTCGATGGCGCGGTGCTCGCGCGCTACGCGCAGGAAGGATCGCCGCTTCGCTCGGGCTGGCTCAACGGTGCCAAGTACATGGCCGGCGGCGCGGCGGCGGTCGACGTGAAGCACGGGGACGGACACGCGGTGCTCATCGCCTTCCAGCCGCAGTGGCGTGGCCAGTCCACCGCCACGTTCCGCGTCGTGTTCAACTCGCTCTTCTTCACGGGCGACGTGGCCGCGCATGCGAAGGGGACACCGGGCTTCTGGACCGCGCCGGTCGCATCGCCGGCGGGGACGGGGAACGGGCGGTAAGAGAATTTCTGTCATTCCGAGCGCAGCGAGGGATCTCGGCCCGCTAACGGGGTTCTTCGCTGCGCTCGGAATGACACTCGATCTAGGTCGAGTGTTGTTTCCCGAGGCCCTACTCCACCCACACCTGCACGTCGTTCCCTCGGCCGTGCTCGCGGCCGGCGCCGAGTGAGGTGCGCGCGTTCTCGATCTGCGCGCGCACGGCGGTGGGGCCCGTGCCCCCCACCACGTCGCGGCGTGCGACGGACGCCGCTGCCGAGAGCGACTCGAACACATCGCGCTCAAACAGCGGATGCGCGGCAGCGAACGACGCGAAC
>DASSNR010000340.1:0-14965 GCA_035687925.1 Gemmatimonadaceae bacterium
GCCAACCTGATTGATGAGCGGCGCCCACGCGATCGAACGCACACGATCCGTCTCGGAGCTGCAGTCGGGTTTCGCCGTGGTGACAGCCGTGAGCAGACTGTCGGCGGTCGTCAGGAGGTTGATGGACGCGTCAGGATTGGAGACGAAGCCGAGTGCGGAGCGCTTCATGACGGGCGTCGATCCGGGAAGCTGATTCCAGTAGACGAGCGCCTGGCCGAGCACGTAGTCGCGTCCAACCGTGTTGTTGATCTTCTCCGGCTTCTCCGTGAGCTGCTTCACCGCGTCCGACAAACGCTTCTTCGTGTCGTCCGGGTTCTTCGACATCCCCATCTGCGCGATGGTGACATCGGAGAAGGCCTTCTTGACCTCGTCCGGATGGGACAGGTCGATCTCGCATTTGCTCTCTGCGGGGGTCTGCTGCTGAGCAGCAGCGGCGGTGCCGAAGGCCGATAGGGCGAGCGAGCAGGCGACCGCCTTACGCCATGCGTTCATCTAAGGATCTCCTGGAGAGTGATACGCGAATGAGCTTCAGTAACAAGACTTCCGGGATCTGGCCGCGACGCGCGACAAGCATCGGATCGAGCAGGAACAGCCCAGCGATGTGAGTTGAAGCTCTGCGACGGCGAGCCGCCGCCCGCAGGTCAGAATACCCCCTGCGACAACACCCGTTCCGCTTCATCGCGCGCCAAACCGGCAATATCCCGAAGTGCGCGCCCCGTCTCTGCGGCAACGCGGGCCACATCATCGAACTCCGGCTTCGCGTGATGCGTGCCGCTGGGTGTGGTCACGACCTTCACACGCACGGAGCGGCCGAGCACATCCACGGTACGCACCTCGCGCGGGAGCGAATGACGCTCCACCAGCGTGCGCCGCACGCCGATTGACGTGGTTTGCGCGAAGAGAAGCTCCTCGAGGCGATCGGCGAGCGCCGCGGAGACGAGCACCTCGACACGCACGCCCGGGCGCCCCTTTTTCATGAGCGTCGGCACAAGGACGACATCCAGCGCTCCCGCGCCGCGAAGGGCGTCGGCAGCACCCGCAACCAGCTCGCCATCCATGTCGTCGATGTCGGTGCTGAGCTGAACGAGGTGATCGACGGTCAGCCCGCGCGTGCTCGTGGGCTCGCCGAGGATGAGGCGCAGCGCGTTCGCACGCCCCTTGGGATCACGTGTCCCTGCGCCAAACCCACTGCGAAGCGGGACATATGCTGCGGGCGGCGGACCGGATGACAGCACGCGGACCAGCGCGGCGCCGGTGGGAGTGACCAGCTCGCCCGAGCCTTCTGGTCCGGGCCGGACAGGGAGCGACTCGAGCAGCTTGAGCGTGGCCGGCGCCGGAACGGGCAGCATTCCGTGCGCCGCCTGCACGGTACCCTCACCGAGCGCGATGGCACCGCAGAAGATGCGCGTGACGCCGAGCTGCTCGAATCCCCACACCGCTCCGACCACGTCGAGAATCGCATCCACGGCACCGACCTCGTGCAGGTGCACGCGCTCGGGCGGGATGCCGTGGATCTGTCCCTCGGCCACGGCGATCGCGGTGAACACGGCGTCGGCCCGCGCGCGCACGGAGTCCGGCATGCCGGCGCGCGCCATGATCTCGCGGATCTCGTTGATCCCCCGCGAATGCGGCTGCGGTGGGATGTCGAAGTCGACCTTCGTGCACGCGAGGCCGGCGCGCTTCACCGACTGAATCTGCACGCGCACGTCGCCGAGCCCGAGCCGCTCGGGGAGCGCGCGCAGCCAATCGGGATCGAGCCCGACGTCCACGAGCGCCCCGAGCGTCATGTCTCCGGAGATACCGCTGAACGGATCCAGGATGGCAATGGGCATATAAGCGTGCAAAGATAGCCGTTGGACGGTGCGGCGGGCCAGAGGGGCGCGCGGCCCCGACGGCTGCGCACTCAGAACCGGTACGACGCGCCGCTTCCGGTGTTGAACACCAGCACCTCGGCGTCGCGCGCGATGCGCCCCTCGCGCACGAGATTCTGTCCCACCGCGAGCGCGCAACCCCCTTCGGGTGCGGCATCGACGCCGCTCGACCGGGAGAGCAATGCTGTCGCCGCCCGGATCTCCTCCTCACTCGCGGCGCCCGCATCGCCATGGCTCTCGTACAGCGCGCGGAGTATCAAGCGATCACCGAGCGGTCCGGGAACGCGAAGCCCACTCGCATGCGTCTCGGGATTCTCCCATGGCGTCGCGCGATCGGCGTGCGCGGTGAACGCGCGCACGATCGGCGCGCACCCCGTCGCCTGCGCCGAGATCATGCGCGGCAGCGGAGCATCCGCATCGAGCCACCCCATACGACGTAACTCGGCGAAGCCTTTCCACATCCCGATGAGTCCCGTACCGCCGCCCGTCGGATAGATGATCACGTCCGGCAGTCGCCATCCGAGCTGCTCGGCCACCTCGAGTCCCATCGTCTTCTTCCCCTCGATGCGGTACGGCTCGCGAAGGGTGGAGACATCGAAGAAGCCGCTCTCGGACGCGAACGCGCGCGCCGCCTTCCCCGCATCGCCGATGTGGCCGGGGACGGTGACCAGCTCGGCGCCAAGCGCGCGGATGGTGTTGAGGATCGGTGCAGGCGTTGTTGCAGGCGCGTACACGCGAACCGGAAGTCCGGCTGCCGCGCCGTACGCGGTGAGCGCTGCACCGGCATTGCCGGCCGTGGGGACGACGAGCCCCGGAACGCCAAGCGCACGCGCGCGCGTGACGGCGGCGCTCATCCCGCGCGCCTTGAAGGAGGCGGTCGGGTTCAGCCCCTCATCCTTCACCCAGAGGCGCCGCACGCCGATCTCGCGCGCGAGTGCAGGGAGCTCCAGCATGGGCGTCGTCCCTTCGCCGAGCGACACCGGCGATTCACCGTCGCACAGCGGGAGCATCGCGGCGTAGCGCCACATGTCCCAGCGCGGCAGGATCACATCGCGCGACGAAGGGAGCGTGTCGTAGCGAACGAGATAGGGTTGCCCGCAGTCGGGGCAGACGGTGGCGGGTGCGCTGCTCCGCTCGGTGTGGTCACACGCGGAGCACTCGAGAGACCAGTCGGTCACGTCAGGTTGTGGATGTGCGAGTTGGAGAGGAGGCCGCCAGCGCTTCGAGCACGCGCCGCGCGCTCGCCGCACTGAAGCCTGGGAGCTTGGCGATGTCGGCTTCGCTCGCGGCGCGAACGCCTTGCACGCTGCCGAATGCCTGAAGTAGTACGCGCCGCTTGCTCGGACCGATGCCGGGGATGCTGAGCAGCTCCGATGTGATGGTGCGCATCGAGCGCCGCTTGCGATTGTACGTGATCGCGAAGCGGTGCGCCTCATCGCGCGCGCGTTGCAGCAGCCTGAGTCCGGGCGAACGCCGCGAGAGGCGCAGCGACTCGCTCCGTCCAGGGAAGAACACTTCTTCCTCGCGCTTGGCGAGACTGATGAGCGGCAGTGCACCGAGGCCGAGCGTCTCGAGTGCGGCGAGCGCGGCACCGAGCTGCCCCTTGCCGCCGTCGATGACGACGAGATCCGGAAGCGGCCCCTTCTCCTCGAGTCGGCGCTGGAAGTAGCGGGTCACGACCTCGCGCATCGATGCGAAGTCGTCCGTCCCCTCGACCGTCTTCACCTTGAACTTGCGGTACTCGGCGCGACGCGGGCGGCCGTTCTCGAACCAGACGCACGAGCCGACGGTATCGGTCCCCTGCGCGGTCGAGATGTCGAAGCACACGAGGGAGCGCGGCACCGTCTGCAGTCCCAGCTCGCGCTGCAGCTCGTAGACGGGATCGGCGGCGCGCTCGTCCGCTTCCATGGACGACAGCTTGAGCTCCTCGAGCAGGTGTCGCGCGTTCTGCTCGGCGAGATCGAGGAGCTGACGACGCGCACCGCGTTGCGGGACGAGCAGCCGCGTATTCGACAGCGACTCCTCGATGAGCTCGCGATCCTCGACATCGAAGGGGAGCAGCAGCTCGGCGGCGCGCTCCTCGGCGTTGAGGTACGACCGCGTGAGGTAGGCCGAGAGGATGCTCGCGTCCTCTTCCTCGTCGACGTTTGCCAACAGCTGGTGCGAGCGCGCGAGCAGCTTGCCGCCGCGAATGCGCAGCATAGCCACACACGCTTCATCGCCATCGCGCGCGTAGCCGATCACGTCGCGGTCGCCGCCCTCGACTTCCACCACGACGGTCGGCTCCTCGAGATTCTCGAGATGTTTCAGCACGTCGCGCAGCTCGGCGGCGCGCTCGAAGTCCAGATGTGCCGACGCCTGATCCATGCGCTCGCGCACGCGACGCGTGACCTCATCGGCGCGCCCCTCGAAGAAGAGGAGGACCTCGTGGATCATGTCGCGGTACGCGGCCTCCGTCTGGAAGAGGGCGCACGGCGCCTTGCACCGGCCGATGTGGTAGTCGAGGCATGGCCGCTCGGGCATCTCGCGCGGCATGTCGTACGAGCACGAGCGCACGGTGAAGACGCGCTTCACGACGTTGAGCGCACGCCGCATCGCGCCGACATCGGTGTACGGACCGAAGTAGCGCGCGCCGTCGTTCAGCAGCCGCCGCGTGACCAGTACGCGAGGAAACGGCTCCTGCACCGTCACCTTCACGTACGGGTACGACTTGTCGTCCCGCAGCGCGATGTTGAAGCGCGGGTGGTACTCCTTGATGAGGTTCGCCTCGAGGATGAGCGCGTGCGCCTCGGTGGGAACGACGATCGTATCGACGTCGGCCACCAGGCGCATGAGCGCACGCGTCTTCACGCTCTCGCGATGATCGCTCGCCAGGTAGCTGCGGACGCGCGAGCGGAGCCGCTTCGCCTTCCCCACGTACAGCACGGTCCCTTCGGCGTTCTTCCACAGGTAGACGCCGGGCGATTCCGGGAGATTGGCGACCTTGGCGCTGACGGATGCGGGAACTTCGATCATGGCCCTCTGCGACACGAGATGCGGCACCATCCGCTCGAGGGGCGACCGCGTTCCCGAGCGAGTGTGCCGCACCTGAAATATAACGCCAGCGGAGAGGGCGCCGAGGCGAAGTACGACGCGTCCGGACGTGAAATCCGGGCGCGAAACGGCGCGCATCCGTGACGCGGGCCTCAGCCGCGCCGCAGCAGCGAAGCGACGATCGTGCGTGCCTCCGGGATGCGGAGCGCGGCGGTGACGCCGAAGTAGAGAATCCCGAATGGAATGAGCGCGGCGATGGCGAGCAGGATGGGATGTGCCACGCCGACGACGAGCTTCACGCCCCACGCGCCGGCAGCGGCCACGAGTGCGGCAAACCAGAGTTGCGCGACGAGCGCGGACGGCACGCCGGTGACGCCGATCCGTCCGTTGAGCGTGCGGCGGAGCAGCGTGAACTCCACCCACGCGGCAAACCCTGCGGACATCGTGAGTCCGGCGGCACCCCACTTGGCGTCGATCCCGATGAGCTTCGGCACCGCGAGCGAGAAGAACACGCCCAGGACGGTCGTGAGCGCGACGCGAACGACCGCGTAGTGCAGCGGCGTGCGCGTGTCGCGGAGTGCGTAGTACGTGGAGGAGTACAGTCGTCCGAGCGTCGAGGCGAGCAGGCCGACTGCTGCGCCGGCGAGAATCCCCCACACGTACACGGTGTCGGCGCGCGTGAATCTTCCGGTCTGGAAGAGCGCGCCGGCGAGCACATCGCCGAGCGCAACGAACGCGACTGCTGACGGCACGACGAGGAACGCGATGCGGCGCAGTCCGGCATCCAGACGCGTGCGGAGATACGCGGCGACGTCCGCGTCTTCCCCGAGCGCGCTCGACATGGTGGGCAGCTCGGCGGCAGACACGGACATGCCGAACAGACTCACCGGGAGCATCGCGACCATCTGCGCGTTCGCGAGTGCGGCGACGGCGCTCGTCGGCAGATAGCTCGCGAGGATCACGTCGACGAACGAGCTCACCTGCACCACACCGCGTCCGATGAACACCGGGACGAAGTTGCGCACGACGGTGCGCACATTCTGCGATGCGGTGTCGAAGGCGGGCCGGAACTGCGTCAGCAACCGCGACACCGTCGGGAGCTGCACGATGAGCTGCAGCGCGCTCCCGACGACGGCGCCCCATGCTGCGGCAGTCGCCAGCGGGAATTCCCCGAGCCGTCCTCCGAAGATGATGAGCGACGCGATGATCGCGAGATTCCACACGACAGGCGCCGTGTACGACACGAAAAAGCGGCGGTGGCTGTTCAGTACGCCGAGGCACCAGGCCGACATCACGAGCAGTCCTGCGCCCGGAAAGAGAATGCGCACGAGGAGAATCGTGAGCTCGCGCTTCGGGCCCGAGAATCCTCCCGCGATGACGTCCACGAGCCACGGTGCGGCAAGTACACCGAGCAGCACGAGGATCGCGGTGGCGAGTCCAAGCAGCGTGGCCACTGCGCCCGCGACCCGGTCGGCCTCGTCCTCGTTCCCTTCGGCGAGCAAGCGCGCATACACCGGGATGAACGACGCGGAGAGCACGCCCTCGCCGAACATGTTCTGCAGAAAGTTCGGGATCTTGAACGCGGCGTTGAACGCATCCGCCGCGGCGCCGAGCCCGAGGTAATGACTCAGAAAGCGCTGCCGGATGAGCCCGAAGATGCGACTGAGCAAAATGCCCGCCGCCACGAGCGTGGCGAAGCGCCCGGTATGCTCGCGCGTGCGGCTCGGCGGCGCGGCACTAGCGGCGGTCATGCGCGGGATCGGGGATCGCCATTGCACTGGTGCTCGCGCCGGAGATGAGCGATGCCCCGTGCTCGCGCGCCTGCGCGAGCATCAGGTCGAGAACGCGCATCCCATGACGCGCGAGCATCGGGAGCAGATTGAGCATCCGCTCCTGCGGCTTGCCGAGCGGCCACAGCGCGCCGCGCGCCGTCGCGATGTCACGCAACAGATCGTGGTCGCGTCGCTTGATGGAGGCAACCGCACGGCGCTCGAGCCGATCGAGTCGCCGCATCATGTCTCGCTCGACGCCTTCGACGACGCGCGAGCTCAGCAGCGGCTCCGACGCTCCCCCCCCGTCATCGACGGCGCGCCGCAGATCACGCATCGAGTGATCGACGTTCGCGCGCCAGTGCTCCAGCACGGACCGCAGTGCTGCCGGCAGCTGCGCGCGTGCGAGCCGCGTCTCGGCAGCGTGCGGATCGCGCAGCTCATCGATCGCGAGCGCGCGCCGCTGCAGGATGCGCTCGATGTGCGGCTCGAGGATCAGCCCCGACCAGCGCGGCACCACCAGCGGCGTCGGGGCGCCGATCGCTTCGGCCACGGCGCTTACCTGCGCGAAGTACGCGAGCTCGCCAGGCCCGGCGACGTACGCGGCCGTGGGAAGGATCGAGCGCTCGACGACGGGACGGAGCAACACGTTCGGACCAAGCTCGCCATGCGCGCTCGTTGTGAGCGCACGGGCTGCGGTGAGCGGCACGCGACGGCGGGTGCCACGAACGGTTTCGTGCACGACCGTGAGCCCCGGCACGTGCGCAACCTGCGGCGTGTACCCGGCGTCCTGAAGCTCGGCGGACCGCGTGCGCACTGCGGCGTCGATCGATTCACCGTGTTGCAGCGCGCGCAGCACGATCGGTAACGAGACGCCGCGCACTGCCGGATGCGCCGCGTCGAGCACGGCGATACCCAGCGGCTCGAGCAGCGCGCGGAGCAGACGCAGATATGCGCTGCCGACCGTCTGCTCCCGCGAGTAGCTCGCGCGCGCGAGCTCCAGCACTTCGGTGCTCGCCGCCGAACCGGCGCCGAGCCGCAGCTCCTCGAGCAGTGTGGAGACATCGCCGAGTGGCGTGGCGCGCATGCTCGCGCCTTCGACTGTCGGCGCCGGGAGCGTCAGCGTCTCGACGCCGCCCGGCACGGCGACGTGGGTTACGCTGGCTTCGGCGAAGTCGGTGTCGTCCGTCGCCGCCCAGAAGACGGGCGCCACGGGGATCCCCGTCATCGCCTCGAGCTCATCCGCGAGCGCGAGCGCGCTCAGCGCCTTGCTCCACGTGTAGATCGGTCCGCCGAACAGCCCCGGCTGCTGCCCGGTCGTGATGACGATGCCCGCGCCGTCCGCGCTCCGCGCGAGTCGCTCGGCCGCCGCACCCGAGGCGGCGAGCGCGGGCGCGAGCGCTCCACGCCAATCGATGGCGCCGAACGCATCGCGCACCGATTGCACGTACGTGCGCCACTCGTCGGCCGTACGAGGTCGTGTCCGATACCAGTCCGCCGGGACGCGCTCGTCCACGGCATCGCGCGCCAGCGGCGAGCCGCCGAGCGGTTGTGTGAGCACCTGCAGCTCGCTCACCACCACCTCGGCGTCTCGGTACACGATGCGTCCATCACGTCAGTCATCGAGAGTGCGGTCAGTGCCGCAGTCGCACGAGCGCAGCCGCGGCTCACTTGTGATATGGCTCGCCCCGCACGATGGTCCCCGCGCGGTACAGCTGCTCGGCGAGCACCAGTCGGGCCAGCTCGTGGGGAAGCGTCCAGGAGGAGAAGGATAGTTGCATGACGGCCCGCGTGCGTATGGCGTCGGACAGACCATACGCGCCGCCGATCGTCAACGCCACATCGTGCGCGGCCTGTTCCCGCTCCCGCTGCAGCCACGCGGCAAATTCCTCCGACGTCATGTGCACGCCGCCCGCGTCGCATGCGATGACGTGCGCCCGTGCGTCCACGCACGCGAGCAGCCGTTCGCCCTCGCGGTCCCGCACTCGCTCCGGCGACACGCCACGCGCCGGCTCCTCTCTCACCTCGCAGATCTCGAGCGGCCAGTAGCGTGCCGCCCGTTCCTCGTACTCCGCGATCGCCGCCGCCAGCGCCCGGTTCCGCGGTTTGCCGACGGCGGCGATGAGAAAGCGCATCGTGAGGCTGGGACGTCAGATTAGTGAGTCAGTCGGTCAGTGAGTCAGTGAGTCAGACACACCCTGCAGGGCGAGATGAGCCTGCCCCACGAGCCGTTCCTGACGCACTGACCCACTGACTCACTGACCCACTCCTTTTCACGCGTAGATCCCGCGCAGCCGATGCACCGCCGCCACCCGGCTGATCGACAGCATGTACGCGGCCGTGCGCATGTTCACCTTGTGGCGCTGCGCGAGCTCGAGCACGTCGCCGAAGCTCTTCGTCATGATGTGGCCGAGGCGATCGTTCACGGTCTCTTCCGTCCAGAAGTAGCCGCCGCGGTCCTGCACCCACTCGAAGTACGACACCGTCACGCCGCCCGCGTTCGCAAGAATGTCGGGAATCACGAAGACGCCCTTCTCGTCGAGGATGGCGTCGGCCGGCGCCGTGGTCGGACCGTTCGCGCCCTCGCAGATGATCTTCGCCTTCACATCGTGTGCATTCTTGCGCGTGATCACGTTCTCGAGCGCGGCCGGGACCAGCACGTCGACATCGAGCGTCAACAGATCGGCGTTCGTGATGCGATCGCCCTTGGCGTACCCCTCGAGCGTCTTGTGCTCCTTGACGTAGTCGATCGCGTCTGGGATGTCGACGCCGTTCTTGTTGTAGATCGCGCCGGACCGGTCGCCGATCGCGACGATCTTGCAGCCTTGTCCCGCGAGCAGCTTCGCCGCCGTCGAGCCCACATTGCCGAAGCCCTGCACGGCGACCGTCGTCCCCTCCACCTTGAGTCCGAGATGCTTGAGTGCCGCGCGCGTGACCATCATGCAGCCGCGCCCCGTCGCTTCCTTGCGTCCCAGCGAGCCGCCCATCTCGATCGGCTTCCCCGTTACGACCGCATTGACCGTGTGCCGCACGTGCATCGAGTAGGTGTCCATCACCCACGCCATTACGCGCTCGTTCGTGTTCACATCGGGCGCGGGGACATCCGAATCGGGGCCAAGCGTGTTCATGATCCCCGCGGTGTACCGGCGCGTGAGGCGCTCCAGCTCGCCCACGCTCAGGTTGAACGGATCGCAGATGACGCCGCCCTTGGCGCCGCCGAACGGAATGTTGACGACTGCGCACTTCCACGTCATCCACGCCGCGAGCGCCTTCACCTCGTCCAGATTGACCTGGCTGTCGAAGCGAATGCCGCCCTTGGCCGGGCCGCGCGACGTGTTGTGCAGCACGCGATATCCCGTGAACACCTCGATGTCGCCGTTGTCCATCTGCACGGGGATCGAGATCGTGATCTGCTTCTCCGGCGTCCGCAGGATCTTGTACAGTCCGGGCTCGAGGTCCAGCAGCTCGGCGGCGTGATCGAAGCGGGACATCATCTCCTCGAATGGATTGTCTTCGTTGAGGAAACGATCCTTGTCGGGGCGGACGATTTTATCGGTGCGCAGCTTGATGTCGGTTGTCATGGGTGGAAGAATGGCGATGCCGGCGGGCCGGCAGGCGGAGGGTTGAGGCTCAACGTGGAGGGTGACGCGCGTCGAGCACGCGGGCGAGCAGATCGTCGATGGCCGCCGCTCCGCGCTCGATCGTTGGACGCTGAGAAACATACCACAGGGGCGACGCCGCGCGAGGCCAGACAGGACCGAGCTTCACGGCGTCTTTCAAGGTGCAGACGGCCAGCTCGCCGGGCTCGAGCGTCTCCGCAATCCTCGCGGCGGCCGATGGCGTGAACGGATGATGATCGGGCAGGGTCCACGCCCGTACTCGTCCACCAAGCGCACTTCGCCCCCGCTCCTCGAGCTGCCGCACGAACGCCGTCGGCTCGCCGATCGCCGAGATCGCGAGCACACGCGCACCGGCGAGCGCGTCCAGCGCTCGGGTCGCGCCGCCGTCCATCTGATGCAGGCCCGCGAGGGCGAGGTGCACGATGCCGCATGGGATGCCGGGGAAAAGACGATCGAGATCGTGAGCAACAACGCTCGCCTCCGCCGCCGTCGCCGACTTGCGAGTGACGAGGATCATCGACGTGCGACGAAGCGCGCGCAGCGACTCACGCCACGGCCCGGCCGGGAGCAATCGCGGTGTGCGCGTCCATCGCTCGGCGCTCACCAGCACGATGTCCGCGGTGCGCTGCGCGCGTCGGTGCTGGAACGCATCGTCGAGCACGGCAACGTCGGCGCCCGACGCGGCCGCCCGTGCGATGCCCTCGAGGCGATCTGGTGCGACGATGACCGGCACGTCCGGGTTCAGTCGAGCGTGCACGAGCGGCTCGTCGTCACCGTAGCCGCGCAGGACGAGCGCCGGGTGCGCCCCGCGATCGCGGAGCCGCGCCGCGAGCCACGCCGCCATCGGCGTCTTCCCCGTGCCACCGACCGCGATGTTCCCCACACTCAGCGTCGGCAGCGCGGGCACGTGTGACGACAGCACGCCGGCATCGTACAGCGCGCCGCGAATCGACACGGCGCCGCCGTACACGAGCTCGAGCGGGCGGAGCAGCGTGCGACCGGCGCGCGCGGCCGCCGTGTCGCCCCACCAGAGCTGCTCCAGCAGTCGCACGTCACGCATCGCCCGCCACCGCCGCGGCCTTGTGCATGAGCTGCTCCAGCCGCGGCGCGTCCGCCGCCGCCTCACGCGGCGTGCTCGCGCATACGAGCATCGGTGGGCCGTATGATACCGTGACTCGCGCGAACGGTTTCGGGATGATGAAACCATCCCAGCTCCTGAACCGCCACACGCCCGATGCAACAGCGACGATGGGGATGATCGGTGCGCGCGTCCGCTGCGCGACGATCAGCACACCAGGTGCGCAGCGGTGCGCAGGGCCACGAGGGCCGTCCGGTGTGATCGCGATATCGCCGCCTGATTCCACCACGCGACACAGACCCAGGAGCGCCCGGTCCGCCCCCCGCGTCGTCGAGCCCCGCACCGTGCGATAGCCCAGCGATTCCGCGGTACGCGCGATGATCTCCCCATCGGCGTGCTCACTGATCAGAATGGACACGCCCTCGCGGCGATGGCACCACAGCAGCGGGAGCATCTCGCCGTGCCAGAGCGCGAAGATCACCGGCTGCCCGCGTTCGCGCAGTGCATGTAGCGGTGCGTCATTCACACGCCGCATACGCCACGTCCTGGCCAACGCGCGCAACACCGTGCCACCCAGGGCAACCGCCCATCGCACGCGACGCGGTATCGGCGTCGTCGTTCGCGCGTCGCTCACCGCACGAGCCCCGCGGCGATCTCTGCGACCCGACCCGCGGCACCTGCGCTCCCCAGCTTTGCGCGCACCTCGGCGAGACCGGTGAGCATCGCGCACCGCTCCGCGCTCCCACCATCGAGCAGCGGCTCCAGCGCATCGGCCACGCGCTGCGGCTCGAGCGCATGTTGGATGAACTCCGGCGCGACCTGGCGCCCCGCCACCACGTTCACCAATCCGATGCTGGGTATCGTGACCACGCGCCGAGCGATCGCATACGTCACGGCGCTCGCGCGATATCCAACGACGAGCGGACATCCCGCCACGGCCGCCTCGAGCGTCGAGGTGCCGCTCTTCGAGAGCGCGGCATCGGCTGCACGCCACACCGTGAACGACGCCGCGCGTACCAGTGGGTACGGACATCGCGCTTCGTCGATGGTGATCCCGGGGGCCGCACTGACGATCACGTGAAGTCCCGGCACACGGCGCTCCAGCTCACGCGCGGTCTCGACGAAGCGATCGAGATGACGCGCGATCTCCTGCGCGCGGCTCCCGGGGAAGAGCGCGAGTACAGGCACATCGAGAGGAATGCCCAGCTCGCACCGTGCCTGCTCGCGCGACGGCATCGTGCCCACGTGATCGAGCAACGGGTGTCCGACGAACGTCGCATCGATCCCGTGCTCGCGGAGCAGCGCCTCCTCGAACGGAAGGATGACCGCGGCGCGCGTGACGGTCGCCGCCATCGTCGCGAGCCGCCCCGCACCCCACGCCCAGACTTGCGGCGTGATGTAGTACAGCACGGGGACGCCCGCGCGCCGCGCGGCCGACGCGACCTTCATGTTGAAGCCAGGATAATCGACGAGCACCACGAGCCCCACACGCCCGCCTGCCAGCCGAGCGCGGATCTCCGACAGCAGCCGGTAGTGACGCGGGATGTGCCGCACTACCTCGGCGAACCCCATGACCGCGAGTCGATCGGTGTGCTCGATGAGCGAGACACCTGCCGCCGCCATCCGCGATCCGCCGATCCCGGTCAGCGCGAGATCGGGAACGCGAGCGCCGAGCTCGGCGGCAACTCCAGCAGCGTGCAGGTCGCCCGACGTCTCGCCGGCGACGAACAACACCTCACGCACCGGGCGATCCGGCGAGTGCGGGAAGCGCGCGCTCGATCTCGCGCATGATGCGGAGCGCGAGCGCGAGCGCTTCGCGTCCGTCTTCCCCGGTCACGGCCACCGGCTGCTCGCCGCGCACCGCGGCGACGAAGCTCTCGAGCTCGAGGCGCAGCGGCTCGCCCTCCGGCGCCTCGAGCGGGATCCGCTCGACGAATTCCTCGAGCTGGCGCGGCGCCGTCGTGAACGCCGTGAAATCGATGTCGTGCCGCAGGCGGAAGAACTCGCCATCCCCGCGCGCGAGATCCAGTGACAGATACCCGCTCCGCTGAAAGATGCGAATCTTCCGGAAGCGCTCGCGCGACACGCGGCTCGCCGTGATGTTCGCCACCGCGCCGGTCTCGAAGGTGAGGCGCGCATTCGCGATGTCGATCGACGGCGTGAGCACCGGCACGCCCACCGCGGTCACGTGCGCGATTCGTCCGCCCACGAGGATGCGGATGAGATCGATGTCGTGAATCATGAGATCGAGCACGACGGCCACATCCGAGCCGCGCGGATTGAACGGCGCCAGTCGATCGCTCTCGATGAACCGCGGCGCATCGACGTACGGCTGCGCCGCGCGGATCGCGCGGTTGAAACGCTCCACGTGCCCCGTTTGGACCAGCGCGCCCGTGCGCCGCGCCGCCGCCAGCAGTGCATCCGCTTCGTCGAGCGTCGACGCGATCGGCTTCTCGATCAGCAGATGCCGCCCGCGCTCGAGTGCGGCGAGTGCCACCGCGTGATGCGCCGGCGTCGGCACCACGATCGTGAGCGCGTCGGTCGCATCGAGCAACTCGCCCAGCGTCGCGAAGGCGCGGACGCCGAGCTCGCTCGCCACGCGCTTCGCACGCGCCGAATCGGTATCGTGAAAGCCGGCGAAGGACACACCATCGATCGATCGCAACAGACGCACGTGGTGGTAGCCGAGCCCGCCCGCGCCCACCACGCCGATACGCACCGGGCCGCTCAGATGACGACTCCGCGCTGGCTGTTGTCCACGAACTCGAGGAAGTGCTTCACCTCGGGATACATCTCCAGATCCGTCTGCGCGCGCTCCATCGCCTGCGACACGTTGAGCTCCGAGCGGAAGAACAACCGGTACGCGCGCTTGAGCTCGCGGATCAGCGCGGGATCGAAGTTGCTCCGCTGCAGCCCGACGCTGTTGAGGCCGTACAGCCGCACCGGATTCCCCACCGCCTTGAGATAGGGCGGGATGTCCTTCGCCACACGCGACGCACCGCCGATGAAGCTGTACGCCCCGATCTTCACGAACTGATGGACCGCGGTCAGCCCGGAGATGATCGCGCGTGCTTCGACCGTCACGTGTCCGGCGAACTGCGTCGCGTTGCCCACGATCACGCCGTCGCCCACATGGCAGTCGTGCGCGAGATGCACGTACGACATGATGAAGCTGCCGCACCCCACGGTGGTCTTCATCGACTGGTTGGTGCCGCGATTGATCGTCGAGTACTCGCGAATCACCGTGTTCTCGCCGATCTCGACCGTCGTCGTCTCACCTTGGTACTTGAGGTCCTGCGGATCGCCGCCGAGCACCGAGCCGATCCCCACTTTCACGTTGGCCGCGAGTCGTACGTGTCGCTCGAGCACCGCTCGCGCCGCGATCACGCAGCCATCGGCCACGATGCAATCCTCACCGATGATCGCGTATGGGCCGACCTCCACGCCCTCGCCGAGCTGCGCGTCGGAGGAGACGATGGCCGTGGGATGGATGCGGCGGCTCACTTGTCGCGCACCATGGCTGCCATGTCCGCCTCGGCCACCACCTCCCCATCGACCTTCGCGACACCGTGCATGCGGCACACGCGCCCGCGA
>DASSNR010000245.1:0-8043 GCA_035687925.1 Gemmatimonadaceae bacterium
ATGACACAGGAAGCGCGGGCGGACAATGCGAGCACCTACTCGATCGACCGCTAGCGCGCTCCTTGAACTTGAAGATAATGCTCGAACGCCGTGCTCGCGTCGATGCGACTCGCGCGCATGTCGCGAATGGCCGATGTATCCCGTTTCGTCGTATCCTGCGCCGTTGTCGTGTCGCCGCGACGCGCGGGCGTGGGTGGCGGCGGTCCGTTGACCGCACGAGGAGATGTCGCGCATGCCGCCGCCAGCAGCGAGCACGCGATGAGAGCAATGAGTGGGCGCACCATGATGACCTCCAAAAGTCGTGAGGTCCTCCGTCGCAAGGGCAGTGCCCCCTCCACCGCTCACGGGAGGTCGGGCCAGTACTCGGGCGTGAGAAACGGTGCCAGCGCGTACGTCACGAGCACCTCGTAGGCGCGTTGCCGGTCCACCAGGCCGTCGGTGAGAATTCCCACGGCGCCCTGTGCGTGCTTGGTGTCGCGCATCCCCGTGAGCGCATCCATCGCGTGCCCGAGCTCCGATCCCGCGCGGACCGCGTGCTCCACCACGCGAGGCAGCGGCATGGCGAGCGAGCCGCCGGTTCCCATGCGCCCGTTGCGATCGACCACCACGGCCCACGCGCAGGTGCGGAGCCCGCATTCGTCTTCGACGACACCACCTTCGATCCCCACACCCATGTCGGCGTCGAGCGCCTCGCGCGCGGCGAGCGCACGCGTGCGCGCTCCGCGAATCGTTTCGTCGTCGCCCCATGGCTGGTCGGGAACGTTCGACGCGACCTGCACGCCCTGGATGGTTGCCGCCGGTGCGAGCGGCGAGAGGACGGCCTGCGCCGCCCGGATCTTCACGGGGTTCGCCGAGCCGACGGCGATCCGCTGTACCTCACGAAGTGGCATGGACATGCGCACAAGATACGCGGGCCCGATGCGCTGTCACCCCCCGCTTCAGTGATCTGCGTCGCCTTGCCTCACCCGCGAGCGCGGCATACACTTGACCCCCTCGCCTCTTCCCCTCAGCTCCGACATGCCGTACGCCGCGCCATCCACGCCCGCCGCTCCGCCCGCCCCGCCCTTCGCGTTCGTCGGAGAACGTCTCTGGCTGGACTTCGTCAACACGGATGACGCACACCGCGGCGTGCGCACCGACGCACTCTGCGACTTCAACGCGCTGGTCGATTGGCTGGAAGCGACGCAGCTCCTGGACACCGAGCGCGCCGGCGCGATCCGTCACCGTGCACGCCAGCAGCCCGCGGGCGCGACTGCCGCGCTCGCCGACGCACGCCGCATCCGCGCCGCACTGCGCGCTCTCGCCGAACGCGGTGCACAGAGCGCGGACGTCCGCCACAACGCCGTCGCCGAGATCAATCGCGTGCTGGGACGCAGCGCCGGGATGCGCCACCTCGAGGCGCGCGGCGATGGCTCCTTCGTCCGCAGCTTCGTCCCCACCGGTGATGCCTTCGCGGGGCTGATGATCGCCGTCGTCGAATCCGCCGCCGACGCGCTCGTCCTCGGCGAGCTCGCCCGCGTGCGCCGCTGCGCAGACCACCGCTGCCCCCGCGTCTTCTACGACAGCACGAAGAACGGCCGCCGCCGCTGGTGCGACATGGCCACGTGCGGCAATCGCGCGAAGGCGGCGAGGCATCGGGGGAAGAAGAAGTGAGTCAGTGAGTCAGTAGGTCAGTCGGTCAGAAAAAGCCCGTAGAGCGAGAGCATCTCCCCCTACGGGCCGCTCCTGACTCACTGACCCACTGACCTACTGACTCACTGATTTCAGGTATCCCATCTCCTTCGCATACCCCACCAGCTTCTTCTGCAGAATCCGGCGGCCGCGGAAGAGGCGGGACTTGACCGTGCCTTCCGGGATGCCGAGGATCTCGGCGATCTCGGCGTAGCGCAGACCCTGCACGTCGCTCAGCACGACGGCCAGTCGGTACTCCTCAGGGAGTGCGTCGATGGCGCGCGTGATCTCCTCGTCCACGAACGAATCGTAGAAGCTCCCTTCCGGGTCGGCCTCACCCACCAGCTCGTAGGCGGGGCGACCGTCCGCGTACTCGGGGAGCTGGACCTCGTGTGCATCGATCCGGCGCTTGCGGCTCACGAACAGGTGGTAGAGGATCGTGAACAGCCACGCGCGCACGTTCGTGCCGAGATGGTACTGCTCCCATCGATCGAAGGCACGGAGCATCGTATCGGACGCAAGGTCCTCGGCGTCCGCCGGCGAGCGCGTCAGCTTGAGCGCGAAGCTGTAGAGCGCATCGAGATGCACGAGCGCCTCCCGCTCGAACTGCGCGCGCCGCTCGCGGAGGTCCTGGCTCTCCTGGACCGGCGTCTCGAGCGTCGCACTGCCTGCAGGGGTGCTCCACTGCTCTGTATTCATATCGATCACTGCCGTTGCCATGGTACTCCTCCCTGGCTCCCCCGCCGGCGCCCCATGTGCGCCGGCGCGTTACACCCGCGAGTGCTGTGCATACTCAGGCGCGCCGAGCCCGTCCGGGACGCGCGTGGCGACGGTGCGCGAGGCGACGAATCGCTTGAGCTCCGCCGCAATTCCCTCCATCACGTCGATCTCCCGCTTCACGCGCGACATGAGCAGCGCCCCTTCCAGCGTGGCGATGATGAAGCGCGCGAGCTGCGGTACGTCCACCTGCTCGTCGAGCTGCGGCCGCGCCTCCCACAACAGCGCCTGGATCTGTGCGGCCCATCGCTCGAACACCACTTCGATCCGCTCCCGGAACCCTTCATGCGAATCGGCCATCTCCGTGGCCAAGTTGCCGCAACACGGCCCACCACTCTGGCACCCGTGCGCCGCGTGATTCGCGACCACGGCATCGATGAACCGGTTCAGTCGATCGAGCGGGGCGATCCTCGGCTCCTGCAGGATCGCGAGTCCACGCTCCGTGAAGCGCTCGAACTGATAGTTGAGAACCGCGTACCCCAGCTCTTCCTTCGACTTGAAGTAGTGGTAGAAGTGCGCCTTCCCGCACAGGCCAGCCTGCTTGATGACGTCGTCGACCGACGTCTGCAGGAAGCCCTGCCGGCTCATGAGCGTGGAGGCAGCTTCGACGATCTGGGTTCGGCGGTCCCTCATGGTGCCGTATATTAGGACTCATCGGTCCAAAAGTCAACCGCAGCGCGCTGCAGCCGTAAATTGTTTTATGCCTTGAATTTAACTGCGAAGCGACGTCCGGCATCCCCTCTCACGCCCGTTCGATGGTCTGCATGAGCGGACCATGCAGTCCTACTCGGGAATCGGTACACCTGTCGCCCGCACGCATGGTGCCGGGAACCCGAAGCGACGTCCAGAACGTTGTAGCACAACCCCGTGCACGCCCCTTCCGCCGCGGCAGCGTCGCTCATGCTCACACCACTCCCTGCTGGCACCACACTCGGTCCGGTCTCACTGACGGTTTCCGATCTCGATCGCGCGCTGGAGTACTACCAACGACGCATCGGTCTGCGTCTGCACGCGCGCGACGGCGACGCTGCGCGCCTTGGCGTCGGCGGTCCCGATCTGCTGGTGCTCACCGAGGTCCCTGGTGCCCGCCACCCCCATCGCACCACCGGCCTCTACCACTTCGCCATCCTGCTGCCGGCGCGGGACGCCCTCGCGCGCACGCTGCAGCACCTCGTCGACACGCGCACGCCGTTGCAGGGGCTCTCCGACCATCTCGTGAGCGAGGCGATCTATCTCGCCGACCCCGACGGCAATGGCATCGAGATCTACCGCGACCGGCCGCGCAGTACGTGGACGTACGAGGACGGTGCGCTGCGCATGACGACGGAGCCGCTCGACGTCGACAACCTGATGGCCGAGGTCGCGGGGCGTGACATCCCGTGGACCGGCCTCCCGGCCGGGACGACGATCGGACACATCCACCTGCATGTCGCCGACATCGCCCAAGCCGAGCACTTCTATCGCGACATCCTCGGCTTCGACATCACCACACGCTATGGGCCGTCGGCATCGTTCGTCTCGGCGGGCGGGTACCATCATCACGTCGGGCTCAACACCTGGGCAGGTGTCGGCGCACCGCCTCCGCCGCCCGGTTCGGTGGGGCTCCGCTACGCGACGATCCAGCTTCCGACGCCCGAGTCGCTCGACCGCGTGGTAGAGCGCGTGCGGGCAGCGGGCGTGCTGATCGAGCAACGCGACGATGATGTGCTCGTGCGTGATCCGTCAGCGAATGCGCTGCTGCTGACCGCCGCTCGCTGACCGCGTTCGGTCCGCGCTCAGCGCCCGCGTCGCCTGCGCTTTCCGCCCGGACGTCCCCGGGGCCGGGCATGCGCCGCTGCTCGCTCGCGCCGTGTACCGTCGCGATCGCGTCGTCGCGTGTGATGCTCGTGCGCCTCCGAGACCTCGTCCGGCGTCCACGGCCGGTCGAGCAGCTCCTGCAGCTCGTCGAGCGTCGCCGCGCGCACGGAGCCGCGCGGCCCGCGCGTGACCACGAATCGCAACGGCCGATCGAGCGTCGGCAACTCGCTCTCGACCAGTGTGCGCGCCATCTTCTCGGGGAGACGCAACTTCGCGACGCCGCCCACGCCGTCTTCCACGTCGTAATCGATCGGCACGTCGCGATCGCGAATCGCCGTCGTGCTCGGGAGCGCGAGGTACCGCTCGCGCTCGGCGCGCGGCACGATCTGGTCAGGCTCGATCCCCAGATTCGTCGCGCGGAACTGGTCGAGCGAGTCGACGCGTGCGAGTCGATCCTCGTAGAGCCGCGTGAGCTCGGGCAACCCCAGCTTCGGCGTGCGTCCCCCTGACCGGCGATACACGCTTCGCAGCTCTTCGATCGCGGCGCGATTCTGCTTCACCGCCGGATGTCGCGCCTCGAACCGCGCGAGCGACTCGGCCAACGCGTGACGCGCGGCCGGCGCGAGCTCCGAGGTGAACTCGTCGAGCGGCTCGATGTCGCTCCCCAGCTCGAAGCCGAAGTACTCGAGCCGTCGCACCAGCACGAGCGGGCTCCGCTTCCGGCGAGGATCGTACACGACCTCGGGCGCCGTACGCGTCGCGTACTTCTGGATGAGATCGTACGGGATCTGTGTCCCCTCGATGGCGGCACGCGGCACACCGAACCGGTCGGCGAAGTAGCGCAGCTCCCCGGCGATCGCACCCCAGCTCCCGCACACGCTCGTCTTCGACACGCGCGCCGAGTCGCCGCTCGCCGTCTGCTCGTCGATCACGAGATCGAAGGGCATGATGCGCGCGAGGAGATCGGTGAACGCGCGGTAGATGCGATCGTCCGCGATCGGCATGCGCGCGGGGAGCGGGAGCTCGAGACTGCGATAGATGCTCGCCATCCCGAGTGCCGCGTCCTCGATCGTCTTCACGAGCACGCCGCGCTCCTCGATCGCCCACGCCTCGATCCCTTCGTCGAAGAGATGGCGCGGGAGCCCGTACACCTCGCCCACGTACCCCGTCTGCCGGTACGCCTCGGCGTACAGGTTGTACGCGGTGAGGTGATCGCTCCCCGGCACGATCACCCCCTCGAGGTTCCGCTCCTCGCGCGTCATCCGATGCAGCGATTCGATCGACGCCATCACCGCGATGAAGGGGACGAGCTCATCATCGGCGTGCACGAGCAGCTCGGCCCACGGCCGATCGACCGGGAGCGCCTCCACCTCCTTCCCGTAGCGCGAGAGCCGCCCGTTCTCGATGATCCCGCGCCGCTCGAGGAGCGCGACCGCCTGCCGGTACGCAACGCGATCGAGTGGCACCGGGAGCTCCAACTCGTCCGCGCGCACGCCGAGGTCGGCGCAGGTGAGCGCGACGCGCTCGGAGTCGCCGGCGAGCTGGAACTCGGGTTCGGTCGGCTCGAGCTTCGCGAAGTCGATGCGGCGATCCGAGAGGATGAAGACGCGACCGCCCTCGACGCGCCCGTGCACGCGCCCCGCCATCTGCAGAATCTCGTTCGCGCCGAGGTGCAGCCTGGTGAGCACGTTCTTCCCGTGCTCGATGAGATTCGTGAAGCGCGTGTCATCGATGATGACCGTATCGAGCCCGTGGACGTTGAGCGCGCTCTGGCCGGCAGCGGTCATCGCGAGGACGTACGGCTTGCGCACGTCCCCCTCGAGGAAGGGACGGATGATGCGGATCGGCTCGCCGCCGTGGTAGAACGCCGCCTCGATGCGCGGGAATCGACGTCGCACCACGCTCGCCACTTCTTCCACCGCCGCACGCGTCGGCAGAAAGACGCCGACGCCGCGCCGTTCGCGCTGCACCTGTCGCAGAAACTTCTCGTCGAGAAAGTCGAGCGGCTGCTTCGCCACCACGCGCACCGTCGCCGCGCGTTTGGGATCGAAGGCGTACGTCTCCAGCACCTCGGCCGAGTTCAGGTAGCGCGCGTAGAACGTCGGATCGACGGTGGCCGACAGCCAGATGAAGCGACAACCGACGCGCTTGCCGAGCGCGAGACACAGCTCGAGCTCGGCCGACGTCTGGTGGATCTCGTCGACGACAAGCGTGTCCTGCGGGAGGATGTCGCCGTCCTGAAACCATCGCCGCGCGATCCCGGTGGTGACGATGACGACGTTCCAGCTCGGCGTCTCCGGCGTCGCTTCACGCTCACGGTTGACGACGCCGCGTTTGAGATCCGTGGTGCCGAGGATGGTTTCGGAGATGGGCCGGATGGCGAGCGTCTTCCCCGTGCCCGTGCCGGCGACGATGCCGAACCCCTTCCCTTGTGCCGCGAGCTCGCGAATCTGCGCGCCATGCTCGCGCTCGAGCAGCGTCTCGATGTGCAGCCCCACCGCGAGCTCGATCGTCTCGCACGCCGCGCGCGTCGGCGCGATGACGATCACCCGCCCGGTTGGCGGCTCAGCGGCAACGAACGCGTGATGATCGGGTGGGAGATAGTGATCGCGGATTGGACGCATGCGGGGAGGGTGGTGCAAGAAGTGGAGCTGTGAGCTTTGAGCTGTGAGCTTTGGTTCTGAGCACGGAGTTCGAGAACGCCTTTAGCTCATAGCCGGCTCACAACCCACAGCACACAGCTCAGAGCTCACAGCCCTCACCGCCACCCCCCCCACTCCATCTTATTCCATCGTCCACGGTCCCCTTTCGCTCGAATCGCGTCGCACGCGGCGGGGCGGCTGGCGCGGGGTCACGGACCGAGTGGGCGGTCGCACGCTGTCGACGCGCGGGTGGCGTTCGTCAGTGGGTTGCGTATCGCGACGCACGGGCGGCATGACCGTGCGATCCATCTGCGGCGCCGCGTGGCGCTCGACGAGTGGCGTCTGCACGGGCTCACCAAAGACGACACGTCCGTTCGGTGGGCGATGCCGGATGGCGGTGGCGCAGTCGGTGGGCGCGGGCTGTTGACCGGCCGGCACATCGTTGAGCCAGATCCGGCACATCCCTGCGGGTGGACGCTGATTGTCAGGAACCTTGTTGCGAGTTGTATCCGCTCGCTGTGCATGGAGCGGCGCAGCGACCGCCAGGGAAGCAGCGGCCGCGACGATGAAAGCGAGTTGACGCATGTTGACTCCGTGAAGCCGCTCGACGTGAGCGGCACCCATCCCAGTGCACGGTCGGTGCCAGGGGCATATCGGTCAGACGTGCGGCTAAAGTGTTGCTGTGTATGGACTCTACGCGACCGCACGGCGTCACGCTACGGGCCCTGTCCTCCATGCGGGACAGACGCGTCCACTGAGCGGGACTGGTGCGGATCTACCACCAGCCGCCCCACGACACCAACGGATGGGTGTCCGTAATGTAGAGGTACGCAGGCGTGAATCCCGGCGCGGAAATGCGCATCACATGGCCATAGTCCTTTCCGTCGTCCGTAGCCCAACTAGTCACACTCTCCCCGTTACAGAAGTCGTACGCCACGTTGGCCCACCCGGTCCCGGCCGTGTAGAGCGGTACGTCCACGCCGGTCGCGTATATGTCATCGTGATATACGGGTGACCAGCTGCCATCCGGCTGCTTGACAGCCCAGCTGCCATCGGGCCGCAAGGTGCCGGCTGGCACGATGTCAGGAGGGGAGCCCATCGTGTAGCCCTTCCCCAGTACAAACGTGTAGTACTCGACCGTAGGAAGGACGGGCAC
>DASSNR010000354.1:0-35570 GCA_035687925.1 Gemmatimonadaceae bacterium
TCCCGCGCTACTTCCGCTGTGCCTGTGCGAGGGCGAAGAGATCCTTCTGGGTCTGGCCCTTCGTCAGGAGCTCGATCGCGCGGTCGAGCTGTGCGTCGTCGGGGATCGAGCGGCGGAAGGCCGTCGAGTCGCCGAACGCGATCGTCGCCAGCTTCTGCGCGAGCATCTGATCCACGAGGCGCGAGGCCGCGTCGTACTGCTGGCGGTCCACGGTCACACCGGCCTTGGTCAAACGCTGGTACAGCGTGTCGCGCCACGCGGGCTGCACGGTGAAGTCGGGGCGCACCGTGCCCTTGAGCGAGAGCGCGTAGTCGGAGACCACGGAGTTCACCACCGAGAACTTGGGACCGATCGCCTTGGCGAAAGGCTGCTCGGCCGCGGTGATCGTGTCCTGCGAGACGATGACATCGGGAGTGATGCCGCCGCCGCCGTACACGGTACGACCCGCGTCCGACTTGTACGCCGGCCGGTTCTTCTTCACCGAATCCTGCTCCACCGAGTCGGGCAGCTCGGGCTCGACCGGTGTGGAGGGCTGATCATCCGACGTCACCGACGGGTGCCACTTCGCATCCTTCTGGATGGAGCGGCCACTCGGCGTGTACCACTTCGCGGTCGTGAGCTTGAGCGCCCATCCGCCCTCGAGGGGGAAGACCGTCTGCACGAGCCCCTTGCCGAACGTCGTCGTGCCGACCACCAGTGCGCGATCGTGATCCTGCAGCGCGCCGGTCACGATCTCCGATGCGGAAGCCGAGAAGCCATCGACGAGAACGACGAGCGGCACATCGGTGACGTGCACGCTGCCGTGCGTGGTATAGGTCTGCGGTGGCTGCGACCGTCCGCGCACACTCGCGATCTCCTGGCCGTTGTGCAGGAAGAAGTCGGCCATGCCGAGCGCCTGATCGAGAATGCCGCCCGGGTTCTGCCGCAGGTCGAGGATGATCCCCTTCGCGCCCTGCTTGCGCAGCTGTTCCACCGCGCTCTCGACCTCATCGGCCGCCGTCTCGTTGAACGTCTGCACGGGGACGTAGCCGATCTTCGGATTGATGAGAAGCGAGAACGGCACCGCGGGGACGTGAATCTCCGCGCGAGTGAAGCGATGGACGATCGGTTGCGCGACGCCCGGACGTTCGAAGTGCACCGTGACCTGCGTCCCGATGGGTCCGACGAGCGTGTCCGCGACCTGCGTCGAGCTCCAGCCTCGCGTCGAGAGACTGTCGATTGCCATGATGCGATCGCCAGCCTGAATCCCGGCGGCCTCCGCCGGCGTGTGCGGGAAGGCACGCACGACGACGATGTGGTCTTCTTCCTGCTGGATCAGCATCCCGATCCCACCGTAGTGGCCGGTGGACTGCGACGAGAATCGCTCCATCTGCTTGGGCGAGAACAGCTCGGAGTACGGGTCGTTGAGCTGCTCGACCACGCCACGCGCCGCCTTCTCGTACAGCGTGCCGGCGTCAACCGTGTCGACGAACCGGTCGGACACCAGATTGAGCACCTGATCGAAGACGCGCGCGCCATCGCGCGTCGCGTGCTCCTGAACGACGAAGCCACCGATCAGAAGTGGAAGCACGAGGCTGCCGACGAGGACTCGCTTACGAAGGCGGGGCATAGACCACCAGGCTCAGGGGAAAGGGAGAAGCTGTAAACATACCGTCCCGCGGTGGGGAAGTTCCGTACCGGCGCGTCGCGGGACCCGCTGGCGCTCGCCGGTCAGCCCATCATCCCGTGCGAGCCACCGCCCATTCCGGCGCTCTGCGGTGCGCTGCCCCCGTTCCCGCCGCTGTTCAGAATCTGCTTCCACGTGAGCTCTGGCCCTTTGCGGAACCCCTTCTGGGTCAGCTTGATCCCTTCGGGGGAGATGGCGACCATGTACGCCTGGCCGTCGATGTCGATCTCACGCTTGAGGGTCTTCTCGAGCTTGGTTGCCATGACACTATCTCCGTGTGATGAAGTGGGTGGCGTCTGGCGACGCCATGCAAGTTCGGGGCGCGGGACCGGGGCGGGATGCGGGAAGTGGGAGACGGAAGTGCCCGACGGATGCGACCTCATCCCGCGAGGCCATCGCCTCCCGCTTCCCGCTTTCCGCTGCCGGCGTCCCGCGCTCCGAGCACATAATCTACATACCAGGACCTCAGCTGTTGACGAATCGCAGCCGTGCGCAGCAACCCCGTGGCGATGAGCATCTCGTGCGCGGGCTGCAGCACACGTTGCAAATGTGATGGGTACCGCTGGGTGAGTGGCAGCCGTTCGGCGAGCTCCTCGAGCGAGATGCGCCACGCGAGGTTGCCCTCAGCCCGGGCGACCTCGAGCAGGCGATACAACCGGCGCGCGACCGGTGACGTGAGCGCGTGATACACCGGTGCCGAGAGGGCGATCGTGTGTCCCGATGCGATGTTCGCGCGCGGTGCCGCGGCGAGCACGACGGCTGCCTCGCCTGGCTCCGATGCGGCGAGCGCGGGGAAGAGCGGGAGTTGCTCGCGATCGGTGAGGCGACGCCGCTCGATCACGACGGCGCTCAACAGCGTGAAGCTGGAATCGACGCACGCGCCGACCGAGGCATCGTAGTACACGCGCCGCGATTCGAGCGTCGTGTGCTCGAGGCGCGCGAGCGTCGCGCGGAGCTGTTCGTAGGTGCGTCCGTCGACGCGGCGACCGATGGAGCGGAGGAATGCGTGCAAGGTGAACGAGATGGTGCCATCGGCCGGTGCGCCCGCTTCCTGGAAGCGACGCCAGAGCTCGACGTACACATCCTGATCGAAGGTACCCGGCAATCGATCGCCGGGGTTCGGGAGCACGCGCCACCGTCCGCCTTCGGCAGGCGGAAATGCGATCGCGCATTCATCGGCCGAGTCGCTGAGGCGAAAGATCGGAAGCGCCTCGAGCGCGCGGTCGAGGAGAATCGTTCGCGTCGCCGTGCGGCGGCGTGCAGCGAGACCCATGCCCGTAAGGTGGATGGGGCGACGGATGGCGGCAATAGCGAGGTGCGGGATGCGCTCTGCGGGATGCGGGAAGCGGGAACGGCCTCCGGGGTGAGAGCGTGGCGCTACGAGCCGTTGCGCTTCCCGCTTCCCGCTTCCCGCATCCCGCTCAATTCCACCACCTGCCCTGTCACTGCGCTCGCGGCGTCGGAGCAGAGGAACGTCACGACGCGCGCGACTTCGTCGCGTTCGACGTAGCGCACCGTGTCTCCCATCGATTCCATGTTCGTGGCCGTGCGAATCGCCGTGGGAGCGACGGCGTTGGCGCGCACGCCCGCGTCACGTTCCTCCTCGGCGACGGTGCGCATGAGTGTGACGACACCGCTCTTGGCGGCGGCGTATGCAGCCATCCGCTTGGTGCGCGCACCGGGCAGTGCCGCGGCCGAGGCGAAGTAGACGATCGCGCCGCGCGTCGGGCGGAGCAGTGGGAGGAGCGCGCGGGTCGTGAGATACGCGGTGGTGAGGTTAATGTCGAACTGTCGCTGCCACGCAGCCGGGTCGCTCTCCGCTACTGGTCCGGTCATTGCGAAACCGCCCGCCGTGTTGACGAGGGCATCGATGCGCCCGTTGTGGCTCGACGCGATGGCGCGCGCGACGGCATCGACCTGCGCCGCGTCGGTGAGATCGCAGGGGAAGGCGAGGGCCGAGTGTCCGGCATCGCGCAACTCGGCGGCGCGCGCTTCCACATTCGCCGGCGTGCGGTCGATCGCGATGACCGACGCGCCGTCATCGGCGAACGCCTGTGCGAGCGAGGCACCGACCTGTCCGCGATGTCCGACGCCAGTGATGACCACCACCTTCCCCTCGAATCGCATGGCACCCCTCCGGTGAATGACGCACAGTATAGCATGGTGCTGAGATGATCGCCCTCACCGTCCTCGGCGTCGCGGTGGGCACCCTGCTGCTGATCTTCGCATTCATCGGCATTCTGTACAGCGTGCGCGGTACGCCCATCAAGCGCGTGCGGGCGATCGGCGACATCGCCGGCCCACCCGCGGTGTCCGATCCGCTCTTCTGTCGCTCGGTCGAGCTGTTCACCGGCGCGATCGTGCGCACCGGCCATCACATCGAGGTGCTCGCGAACGGCGAGGAGATGTTCCCGAAGCTGTGGGACGACCTTCGCAATGCCACGCACTCGATCACGCTGCAGATGTACTACTGCAATCCGGGGGTCATGGCCAACATGCTGCGCTCGGTGCTTGCCGAGCGGGCGCAGGCCGGCGTGCGCATTCTGTTTCTACACGACGCGTTCGGCTCCAGCGGACTGACGCACGAGTACCTGCAGAGCCTGCGCGACGTCGGCGTCCAGATCGCCGTGTTCCGTCCCGTGCACTGGTACTCGCTGCACAAGGCGCAGAGCCGCTCCCATATTCGCGTCGTGGTCGTCGACGGACGCATCGGGTACACGGGCGGGTTCGGGCTCGATGACAAGTGGTTCGGCGATGGGCGGCATGCGCATCAGTGGCGCGACACGAATGTCCGCTTCATCGGGCCGTCGGTGCTCGCGCTGCAGGCGACGTTCGCGGCCGGTTGGGTCGAGGCGACGGGGACGCTCATCACCGGAGACGAGTTCTTCCCGCTGCAGGACGATCACCTGAGCGGCACGCAGCACGCCGGGCTGCTCCATGCCGCGCCGACGGTTGGCAGCACCTCCGCGGCGCGGTTTCTGGCGCTCTCGATCGCCGGCGCGCGGACGACGCTGCACATCACGAACTCGTACTTCGTCCCCGACCACGCCTTTCGCACGATGCTGATCGCCGCCGCGCGCCGAGGCGTGGACGTGCGTGTGCTCACCGCGGGGCGGCACACCGATGTCCGAACCACGCGGTGGGCGGGACGCGCTTCGTACGGCGAGCTGCTGCGCGGTGGCGTGCGCATCTTCGAGTACGAGCCGACGATGATGCACGCGAAGACATTCGTCGTGGACGGCTGCTGGTCCACGGTGGGGACGATGAACTTCGACAACCGCTCGATGGTGTTCAACGACGAGTCGAATCTGGTGGCGCTCGACGCCGAGGTCGGCGCATCACTCGAGACGCTGTTCCGTGCCGACCTTGCCTGCTCGCGCGAGATCACGCTCGCCGAGTGGGAACACCGGCCGTGGCACGAGCGGCTGCTGGAGCGCGGGGCGAGTGTGGTGGGGCGGCTGTTGTAAGTGAGTCAGTGGGTCAGTGGGTCAGCGAGTCAGGAACTGCAGAAAGCAGAGAGGAGAAAGGAGAGAGGAGGAACGGCCGCGGCGATGACGAGCCATCCACCGAGCCAGCTCTTCTCTCCTTTCTCCTTTCTGCTCTCGCCGTTCAGGCCGTTCCTGACTCACTGACCCACTGATCGACTGACTCACTCTCTAATGTCTTCCCGCCCGAGGGCGGCGCGAACGGCTTCGCGCATGGCGAGGAGCGCATCTTCGCGCGAGGCGGGGGAGTCGTCGCGCACGTGCAGCTCGATCCCGTTCGCGACCTGGACGCGGTACCAGATGCCGTCGCCCTGTCCATTCTGCCCGGCCACCGTATCGGCACCGGAGCTCAGGGCGGGCGCGAGCGCCGTGGCGACGCGTCGCTCGATCGCATCGCCGGACATCTCCTGCAACTCCTGCTTGATCTTCTCGAGCGTCATCCCCTCGCGTTGGCGGATCTTGATGAGGAGGAGTTGGAGCAGATGCCGGTAGTGATACGTCGCGGCCGTGCCCGTTCCCTCGGGGCGATCGAGGAGACCGTTGGCGACGTAGAAGCGGACGGCGCGCGCGCTGAGCGCGGCGCGCGCGGCAGCGTTGGTGGGGCGCATGGCCGCCGCATCGACGAGCGCGGTGGCGTGGGCAGCGATGCCGCGTGCATTCCACGGCGCATGTCGCGCATGGGCGCGCAGCATAGGAACGGGTGAATCAACCATGCGCAAAGAATAATGCGTGGACGACGAGGCGTCGACAGGAATGCAAACCGGCGAGGCACGGTGTGTCGTGCCTCGCCGGTCGGGTCCAGCGTTCGGGCTGCTGCCGGATCAGCGGCGGCCGCGGCCCGCTGTCTTCCTGCCGCGCTTGGCGCCCGCGGAGCGCTTCTTGGCTGCCGCCCCGCGCTTGGCACCACTGCGCGCGCCGCGCTTCTTGGCCGCGCTCTTCCGCGCGCTCCCCTTCTTCGCAGTCGTCTTCCGGCCGGCGCTCTTCTTCTTCGCACCGCCGCGCGTCGCGCGCTTGGGTGTCGCGCGCTTCCGGGCCGACGTCTTCTTCGCCGTTCTCTTCTTCGCTGCGCCCTTCTTCGCCGCACCCTTCTTCTTCGCCCCGGCCTTGGCGGTCGTCTTGCCCGCCGCGCGCTTCGGCGCACCACCGCGCTTGGCGGTGCTCGTGGGGCGCGATGCAGTGCCACCCTGCGCGGACGTGCCGCCCGCCCGCGCGGTTCCGCCCTGCATGCCACCAGGCGAGACCGGCATCGCACCGCCTGCCATTCCCGACGACATGATGTTACCGCCGGTCGTCGCTCCACCGCGCACTGTGCCGCCGCGACTCGGCGTGCTGGTGATGACGATGTCCTCCTCGACGATCCCCATCGGAGACAGGTCTTCCTCTTCCTCCTCGATCATCTCCTCTTCCTCCGCCTCTTCCTCCTCGGCGCTGTCCCACAGATCGTCCGTGTGATGCTTGGCTATTCCCCAGCCGCCCTCTTCTTCGTCCTCCTCCTCATCGTAGGATGCACCACCGCCGAAGCCGAGATCATCCTCGTCCTCGTCTCGCTCCGAGAGGTGGAACCCCTCGTTGTACTCATCACCGCGCGGCATGTTCGCCTCCTGTAGGGTGTGTCGAAGGTCGCGGAGCTTGTCGTCGTGTTGGCGTCCGTTGCACGCTGCACGTCGTGTGCCCTAATGGCGACGACATCAGCGACGACAACTGCATGTACTGCCAGTTGTCCGGCTCCCTATACAATACAATTTCGAATACGTCAAGAGAGATAATCGTCTGTCGTCGGTCGTCAGTCGTCAATGACGACTTCGGCGGCATCGGAGCGCACACACGACGGCGCGCTGACGACTGACAACCGACGACCGACGACCGCTGTTCTGTCGACTATCCGTGAATGTCATCGATGAACACCAGCGACTTGCGCCGGCGGACGACGCGGCAGAGAGCGTCGAACACGATCGGGTCGAGCGTGCTCGCCATCTTGGTGCCGAGGTACTGCAGCGTGTCCTCGGGCGTCATGGGATCGCGGTAGGCGCGGCGCGACGTGAGGGCATCGAACGCATCGGCGGCGTGCAGGATGCGGCCGCCGACCGATGCTTCATCGCCCACGAGGCCGCGCGGGTAGCCGGTGCCGTCGAAGTGCTCGTGATGATCGTGCACGAACTGGATGGCCGCACCCAGATGCTTGAGCGGCGCGAGAATCTCCATGCTGATCTGCACATGGTCCTTCACGTGCTCGTACTCCTCCGGCGTGAGTACCGCGGGCTTGTTGAGCACCGCTTCACGTGTCCCGATCTTCCCGACGTCGGCCAAGCGGCCGGCGAGCCGCACCGCTTCGATGGTGTCGGCGTCGAGTCCCATCTCGTTCGCGATCGATGCAGCGAGCTCCGCCACGCGCTGCGAGTGGCCGCGCAGGTAAACGTCCTTCGCTTCCATCGCATTGATGAGTGCTTCCGCCACACCCACCGTGAGCGCGCGGAGCGCTTCCTTCTCCTGCTCCAGCTCGGCGGTGCGCGAGGCCACTTCCTGCCGGATGATCTCCTCCGCACGGCGCTGCGCGACGTGCAGCGACCGCTTGTGCAGCGCGCGCTGCAACGCCTCGTGCAGATCGGGCAGCTCCACGGGCTTCACGAGGTAATCGTACGCGCCGCCGGAAAGCGCCGCCGTCGCAGTCTGCGCATCGTCGGCCGCCGTCAGCATCAGGATCGCGACATCGGGATCCAGCTCGAGCGCGCGCGGCACGACGTCAAGCCCCGAGAGCCCGGGCATGCGCACGTCGCACAGCATGAGCGGAAACGCACCGGGCTTGAGCAGCGAGATGGCCGCATCGCCCGATGGCGCGGTTTCCACCTCGTACCCGCGCATACCCAGAAAGCGCGAGAACGCGAGACGGATGGTCTCCTCATCGTCGACAATGAGCACACGTGGCTTCGACTGGCGAAGCGGCGGCGCAGGAGTGGCGGCCGTCGAGGGGCCGCTCGAGGCATGGGTGGCGGGCATGATCATGTGGTGGGATGCGAGGAGGAGGGCGGTGCGCCCCGGTCGAGTGCGGGGAGGACGATGCGGAAGGTGGCGCCATCGCCGGGCGCGCTCTCGACGAGCAGCCGGCCGCCGTGCATGTGGACGATGCCGTAGCTTATGCTCAGGCCGAGTCCGGTGCCCATCCCCTCCGGTTTGGTTGTGAAGAATGGCTCGAACGCACGCCGCTGCACCTCGGGCGTCATGCCGATGCCCGTGTCCGAAACGGCGATGACCACCTGGTCGAGCTCGTTCGCCGCCCGGATGGCGAGCACACGCCGCTCGGTCGTGGCCATCGCGTGCTCGGCGTTGACGATCAAGTTGAGGAGCACCTGCTGGAGCTGCCGGTCATCGCCGCGCACGCGACGGAGATCGGGTGCGAGCGCGAGCTCGACCTCCACGCCGGCGGTGCGGAGACGATACGTGCACAGGCGGATCGTGCGGTCGATGAGTGCGTGGACGTCCACGGAGATGATCCGCGGCTCGGCCTTGCGCGCGAAGGTCAGTAGATCGCGCACGACGCCCACCGCCCGGTCCGCCTCGCGCTTGATGAGCCGCACGGCGTCGAGCTGTTCGGGCGGGAGCGGTTCCTCGAGCAGGAGCTGCGCGAAGGACGAGATCCCGGTCAGCGGGTTGTTCACCTCGTGCGCGACACCGGCCACGAGCTCGCCCAGCGCGACCAGCTTCTCGGCCTCGCGGAGCTGCGCCGCCATGCGCTGCTCCTCGGCCAGATTGCGCACGGTCACGACGACACCGGCGCCATCGCCGTCGGGGCTGTGGATCGTGCTGATCGTCACCCAGGCGGGAAACTCGCTCCCGTCCTTGCGCCGCTGCACCTGCTCCCCGACCCAGACACCGGCCGGCACACCGCTGCGGGGTGCGTCGTCGCGCATGACAGAGATGGGAGACCGGCGCACGGTGAGCTCGCGCGCGTGCATCCCGACGAACTCGCCGAACGCGTAGCCATACTCGCGAATCGCCGCGCTGTTCGCGTAGCGAATGACGGCGGAGGGCGAGCAGATGAACACCGCCTGCTCCATGCTCTCGAGCGCGGTCGCCAGCGTCTGCTGCTGCTGCTGTCGCCGCCGCTCGGCCTCGGTCACGCGGATCGTGCCGCGCGCGAGGTCGGCGATGAGCAGCGCGTTGCGCATGGCGACTGCAGCGAGCGCGCTGAAATCGACGAACAGCTGTCGCTGCTCGTCGTCGAACGGCTGCATCGTGAGAAAGCGCAGGATCAGCAGCCCGCGCGGGCGCCCTTCGACCAGCAACGGGAGCAGCGCCACGGACGCGATGGAATCGCGGAGCAGCCGCTGCACCATGGGCTCCGCGTCGTATGCGCGCAGGTCGCGGCGAAACTCGGGGACACCGGAGCGCGCGACGCGTCCGCCCATGTTGGACACGAAGCTGTCCAGCCGTTCCTGGCTCGCCTCCGCACCGGCGCCCTCGCTGAGCACCAGCTGGGCAGCGTTCGCCGCCTCGTTGACGAGACAGATCGTCACGCCGTCGGCGCCGAGTGATTCCAGCGCGATGCGCGCGATATCGGCGTGGATGTCGTGCGGCTCGACGTTGAGCGCAAGCGCGCGCGCTGCGGTGGCGAGGACGTTCGCATGCCGCATCATGCGCACCGATGCCTGGTAGAGCTGCGCATTCTCGATGCTGATCGCCGCGTGATCGGCGAGCGAGCGCAGGAGTGTGGCATCGCGCGCGTCGAAGGCGTGCGGCTCGCCGCTCACGGCGAGGGTGCCGATCATCCGACCGCCGACCACGAGCGGCGCGGAGACGATGCCGCGGTCACCGTCCGTCATCGGGAGTGAGGTGACGGGGATCCGATCGCCGAGCGTGGACGCCTCACTTCCGGAGGCACCGACGATCGCCAGCGCGTCGTGCTCGATCAGGCCGACGCATGCACCGCGGCCACCCACGAGCTGTGCGGCGTGCTGCGCGATGAGGGGGAAGACGTGGTCGACCTCGAGCGAGTGGTTGATGTCGCGCACCATCTCGGCGATCCGTCGCACGTCGCGTTCGTTCTGGCTGCCCGCCTCCGTGGGGTGTGGCTCACGCCGGCGGGCGATCATCGGCGGATGAGGGTCGGGCGGTTCAGTCACGGCGCGGCTCATGGTCGATGGATGACGAGCGGTGCACCACCCTGTAACGGTGCGCGGACGAGCGATCAGTCGTCGGCGAACTCGACCTGCACGGGGTGCGTGATGATGCCGGCGCGGACGCCGCGGTCCAGCAGCTCACGGACGGCCCGTCGTCCCCGCTCGCCGTAGTCGAGCGTCCAGTCGTTCACGTACATCCCGACGAACGTGTCGGCGCGCTCGCGCTCGAGCCCGCGCGCGTACCGCATCGCGTGATCGAGGGCGCGCGTCCGATGGGCGAGCCCGTAGGCGATGCTCTCGCGCAGATGGTGTGACACGGCGTGCAGCAGCTCCGGGCCCAGGTCTTTGCGGATGACGTTCCCACCTAGCGGGAGGGGAAGGCCCGTTTCCTCGAACCACCACTCGCCCATGTCGGCGACGAGATGGAGTCCGCGATCGCCGAAGGTGAGCTGCCCTTCGTGGATGAGGAGTCCCATGTCGACGTCACCGTTCACCACCGCATCTTCGATGGCATCGAAGCGCGTCGGGACGGCGACGAAGTCAGGCTCGTAGAGCGAGAGCGCGAGGAACGCGGTCGTGAGTGGGCCCGGGATGGCGATGCGCTTTCCCCGGACGTCGGCACGCGTCAGCGGCTCGCGCGCGACCAGGCGCGGTCCATACCGGTCGCCCATCGACGAGCCGTGCGGCAGGAGCGCGTAGCGGTCGGCGAGATACGCGTACGCATGGATGGAGACGGCCGTCACGTCGAGCTCTCCCCGCAACGCGCGCTGGTTCAGCGTCTCGATGTCCTGCAGCTCGTGCACGTACTGGATGCCGCCCGTGTCGATGCGCCCGTCCGCCAGCGCGTAGAACATGAAGGCGTCGTCGGAGTCGGGGCTGTGCGCGAGGTGGATGGTGCGGGACATTGGGGGTGGAGACGGGGGAATAGGGGAGATCGTGAGTCAGTGCGTCGGCGGGCCAGGAACGGCTTGTAGGCCTGTCATCCCGAGCGGAGCGAGGGATCTCACTGGCGGCCCGAGATCCCTCGCTCCGCTCGGGATGACACGCGTACGGGATGTGTCTGACCCACTGATCGACTGACTCACTGACTCACTGTCTTTCGTGCTTCCGCTGCTGCCGCTTCGATGTCGTTGCGGTGGCGTTGGTACTCGGGGAGATTCTTCTTCTGCTCGGCGGGAAGCGCAGCGAGGAGCTTCGTTTCGTACGTGTGGGCCTGCGCGGCGTTGCCCTGTGCCCGCGCGCTCTGCGCGGCGAGGATGAGACCGAGGAGGTGCGTGGGGTCGTGCTGCAGAATGGTGTCCGCCTGCGCTGCAGCGACGGTCGGCACGCCGGCGACTTCCGCGATGCGGCCGAGGTCGTAATGCGAGTCGGCGTCCTGCTCAGGGAGCATCTGGTAGGCGGCGACGGCCATCTGCGCGAAGAACTGCACGCTGTCCGTCTTCCCCTGTGAGTCGAGGGTCATGATCCGGTCGTAGAGCCGGTCGGCGCGCTCACGCGGCGACATCGCGGAGATATCGGGAGCGCGGAGCCCCATGGCCCCGGGCGCTGTGCCCGCGAGCGCGTTCGGCGCGTCGGCGCCGGCCACAGCGGCCGGCGCGTTCGATGCCGGGCGGGCATTGAAGCGCTGACCGGCCACCAGTGCAATAAGTGCGACGAGCGCAATGCCGGCCACGGCCCACGGGAGGGCCGTGGCGAAACCCGTGTGCTGCGCCTGGGCAGCGGCGGGGGCGGGGGCGGCGCCGACGGCGGTGCCGCACCGGTGGCAGAACTTCGCGCCTGCGGTAAGCGACGAGCCGCAACCGGAGCAGCGCGCTCCCTCGAGCGGCGCGCCGCAGTTGGCGCAGAAGCGACCACTCGCGGCGGCCTTGCAATTGGGACAGGTAATGGTGGGCGTAACGGGTGACGACATGGCGCGAAATGTACAAGCGTACAGGAGCGAACGACACTGCAATCTTCGCCGGAGACCGGTGTGCGGCGGGCCGATAGCGCGTACTGTTCGCGCCGTCCGGCCGCCAGCCCTGGCCGCCAGTCCGTAATGTCCATTGATTTGTGTAGCAAATGCACAAACAGATGAACATGCTGCTCAATCTTGCTAGAAAAACCCGACAACTGCCCTTGAATGGTGCAGAAAATGCACGATCGAATTGACACAAGGCCAGCGGGCAGCTAGCTTTTGCTCGCCCGGAATTCGTCGTTTCATCCCCAAGACCAGAGGTCCTGTGTCCTCCGCCATCCTTTCCGCGCCGCCACGCTCCAACGGCGCGACCAGCCGATCGTTGCTCCCGGAGCTGCAAGGAGCCGCTGCGCGCGACATCCTCGAGCTCGCCATCAAGCACAACGTCCGCTTCCTGCGCCTGCAATTCACCGACATTCTCGGCGTGAACAAGAACGTCGAGGTGCCAGCCTCGCAGTTCGAGAAGGCGCTGGCCGGCGACATCATGTTCGACGGGTCGTCGATCGAAGGGTTTGTGCGCATCGAAGAGTCGGACATGCTGCTCGCGCCGGATCTGTCGACGTTCCGCATCTTCCCCTGGGGGAGCCCGGAGAACCGCATCGGCCGGTTGATCTGCGACATTCAGCTGCCTGACGGCACCCCGTTTGCCGGTGATCCACGCGGCGTGCTCAAGCGGCAGCTGGCTCGCGCGGCCGAGTTGGGCTACACGATGAACGCGGGGATGGAAGCCGAGTTCTTCATGTTCAAGAAGGGGCCCGATGGTACGCCGACGACGGTCACGCACGACGTCGGCGCGTACTTCGATCTCACGCCGGTGGACCTCGGCGAAGAGGCACGGCGCGCGATCGTCGAAGTGCTCGAGCAGATGGGCTTCGAGGTCGAGGCCGCGCACCACGAGGTGGCGCACGGGCAGCACGAGATCGACTTCCGCTACGCGGATGCGCTGACGACGGCGGACAACATCGCGACCTTCCGCTTCGTGGTGCGCAACGTGGCCGAGCAGTTCGGGCTGCTCGCGTCGTTCATGCCGAAGCCGATCTTCGGGCAGAACGGGAGCGGGATGCATACGCACCAGTCGCTGTTCAAGGATGGCAAGAACGCGTTCTGGGACAAGAGCGCGAAGTGGGAGCTCTCGGAGACGGCGCTGTACTATCTGGGCGGACTGCTCCAGCACGCGCGCGGCTTCTGCGCGATCACGAACCCGCTCGTGAACTCGTACAAGCGGCTGGTGCCGGGGTACGAGGCGCCGGTGAACGTCGCGTGGTCGATGCGCAACCGCTCGCCGATGATCCGCATTCCGGAGCGGCGCGGGCTCGGCACGCGGGTGGAGCTCCGCATTCCGGATCCCGCAGCGAACCCGTACCTCGCACTCACCGTGATGCTGGCGGCTGGCCTCGATGGCATCGAAACGAAGGCCGACTCGCGCGAGCCGGTGAACGTGAACATCTGGGAGCTCTCGCACCGTGAGAAGCGGCGGCTTCGCATCGATGATCTGCCGCACAACCTGGAAGACGCGTGCGATCAGCTCGAGAAGGACAAGGTGATCACCGACGCGCTGGGCGAGCACGTGACGACCAACTTCCTCGAGGCCAAGCGGCAGGAGTGGCGTGAGTACATCACGCAGGTCTCGCAGTGGGAGCTGGAGAACTATCTGGCGAAGTACTGAACGACAGAGAGCGAACGACAGAGAGCAGGTAGTGTTGTGAGTCGTGGGTTCTGGGTGATGAGTAGCTCCGGATGATGCGGAGCCCCGTCCTCACCACGCCGTACTCAGAACCCACAACCCAGAACTCACAACGCTTCCTGCTCTCTGCCTCTCTGGGTGGGACTTCTACCGGGCTGCTCGGCCGGGGATGTCATGCCGCTGCGGGTATGGTGCTCTTCTTTCCCTCGTCCTCCTCCGAATCGGCTGTCATCTGCGGTTCGGGCCCGGGACGCGCTGGCGTGCGCTGATGAGACCGGCGGACCGGGTCTATTCCCTGACGAAGGAGCACCTCCATGAAACGCATCATTTCCGGCGTGCTCGCCCTTGCGGTTCTCGCTCCGACGCTTTCGTTGGCGCAGCAGAATGACCCGCCGCGCTCGAAGGCGGCAAAGATCCAGAACGCGCAGAGCGCCGCTCCATCCGATATCTCCGGCAAGGCGACGATCATGGACTGGCCTGCCGCGGAGGGTGCACAGCCCGTGCAACTCCGCGCAGGCACGAACGGGTGGGTCTGCTACCCGGACATGCCGACGACCAAGGGCAACGACCCGATGTGCCTCGATGCCGCGTGGCAGAAGTGGGCGGAAGCGTTGATGAGCAAGACGCCCCCGGAGGTATCCTCCGCGGGCGTCGCCTACATGATGGCATCTGGCGGTGGTTGGGGGAGCAACACCGATCCCTACGCCACCAAGGGCACGCCGGACAACGAGTGGGGCCACGATCCGCCGCACATCATGCTGCTCGTGCCGGATGCCGCCGTGCTGCAAGGGATACCCAAGCATCGGCCGGCGAACGGCGGGCCCTGGGTCATGTGGTCCGGGACGCCATATGTCCACGTCATGGTACCGGTCGCGCCGAGCAAACATCAATAACGTCTAGCGGCACATGCAACCGAGGGGGTGGCCGGGACAGCCACCCCCTCGGTCATTGCATCAGCGCCGCCGGTCGGATGCGCCGGCGGATGCACCGGACTCAGCTCACGGTGATCTGCTTCATCATCCCGTGCATGACGTGCGGCTTGCCGTCCTTGCTGTCGGGAACGAAACAAAGCAGCGCGTAGGTGCCGGGTGTGAAGCTCGCGGTGACGAATGCATCCATGCCCGGGGCCATGGCGCTCACGCCGCCCATCGGCGCGCCGGGCGGAGGACCCTGCTGCTTCTCGGTCCAGGCCACGAGATCGGCCGCCGTCTTACCAGGGACGAGGCGGACGAGGAAGAGCTCGTGCGGTTGCGGGCCAACGTTCACGATGCGGAGTGTATGTGAGCCCGCGGTGATCGGAGTGGAGAGCGCGAAGTTGTAGTCGGTCATGTTGACGGTGATGTCCGCCTTGGGATCGGCCGCTGTCGGGCCGCTCGATGGCGTGACCGTCAGCGACCGCATCATCCCCTTCATGACGTGCGGCACGCCGTCGGGTCCGGGGATCACGCAGATCATCGCGTAGTTGCCCGGCTTGATGTCGAGCGTGGTGCTCGTCTCGCCGCCGCCGGGCATCGGCGGATTCGCCCCGCCCGCCCATTCGGCCCACGCGGGCCAGGGTCCCCCCGTCTTCAGCGCATGCGCCAGGTCGGCCGGCGTCTTTCCATTCTCGAGCTTGATGAGTTGCACGTGGTGCAGCTGGTGGCCGGCGTCCACCAGGCGGATGGTCGTGAGGCCGGCGGGAATGCTATCCGGCGCGTCGAAGGCGAACTCGCGCGCGGTGACGACGACGACGTTCGGCACCGCAGCGACGGCCGTCCGAGCGGGCGGGGCCGCCGTTGCCGAGCCTTTGGTCGCATCAGCGCGAGTGCAGCCGGCGACGGCCGCCGCGGCGGCGAGCATGAGCAGCGAAGGGGTGAGGCAGCGAGACATGGGACCTCCTGAAGCGGGATGCCGTGAGACTGTCGCCGGTCGATGCGAGCCGGCCGTCCGCGGGTCGTGATGGGTGCGCCAACATGGTTCGCGATTATTGTCGCGCTGCCATTGCCGGCCGGCGCGAGCCGTGTCCATATTGGCAACGAGGTGGGAATGTAGGTTCGCACGTCATACGGTCCTCACCAGGTCAATCCCTTGCAGGCCAAGCACTTTCGCTTGCTCACGCTGGGCCGCTTCGCCCTCGTGTCCGCGAGCGGTGATGAGGAGTCACTGAGTCGGCGGCGGCGAAAGCTCGCACTCCTCTGTGTGCTCGCGCTCGCGCCCAGGCCGTACAGTCGCGATGTGCTCGCCGACCTGTTCTGGGGGGAGGAGGACGACGAGCGCGCCCGCCACTCGCTGAGCGACGCGCTCTCGCATCTGCGCCGTCTGCTCGGACGCGAGGCGATCGCCACGCGTTGCGCCAACGTCGAGCTGTCCGCCGACGCTCGGCTCGCAGTCGATGCGGTGGAATTCGCGGCGGCGTGCGACACGCGCGACTACGCGCGTGCCGTGGCGCTCTATGGCGGCCCGTTCCTGGATGGCATCTACATCGAGCGGAGCCCGCGCTTCGAATCATGGGTCTCGCGCGAGCGCGATCGCCTGGCGCGGCTCTTCCTCACCGCCGCGGCGGCCGAATGCACGCGACTCGCGCGCACGAAGCAGTGGGACGCGTGCGCCACGCTCGCCTCGCGCTGGCTCGAGGCCGAGCCGCTCTCGGCGGACGCGGCGCTTCACCTGCTCGATGCGCACGCGGCGGCAGGGACGCGCGATGCGTGGCTCGCCGCGCTCGGCGAGTACCGTGCGCTCACGACGCGACTGGCGCGTGAGTACGACGCGCGTCCCGACGCGCGTGTCGCAGCGCGGGCGGCGGAGCTGGAGGCGCGCGTCGCTGCGTCGGAGGACGCGGCGCACACGGCGCAGCTGCAGGCGACACACGCGGCGCCGGCGACGCAAGCGGCGGTGCGCGATGCGACCGATCGGTCGCGGCCACACTCGACCGTCCTTGTGGAGCCATCGTCGGACGCGATGGCGACGGCGGGCGGCACACCGGGTGCGCCAGGGCGGCGGGCGAGTCGAGCGGCCCGGATGTCGCGCGGGCTCGCGGCACTCGGTGGGGCGCTCGCGTTGATCGGCGTCGCGGCGTACGCGATGGCGCGCGGCCGGAACGATATCGCGTCGAACGGCCAGCCCGTCGTCGCCATTGCGGCCATCCAGAACGTGCGCGGCGATACGGCCATCGCGTGGCTGCAGGACGGCCTCGAGCAGATGATCGCGGCCGATCTCTCGCGTAGTGCCGCGGTGAGCGTCGTCGCTCCGTCGCGTGTGCGCGACGTGCTGGCGCGCGAGGAGCGCGCGGGATCGGCGCCGCTCTCGAGCGATGAGGCCGTGCAGCTCGGGCGGCAGCTGGATGCGACGTGGGTGGCGACCGGCAATATCGCGAGGAGCGATGACGCCTATGTCGTGAACATGAGCCTGCGCGACGTATCGAGCAGCGCGACGGTCAATCTGTTCACACTCACCGGCCACGACGTGCTCGCCCTCGCCGACGAGGCGGCCTCGCACATCCTTGCGACCGCGCACGCGCGCGAGCCCGGTCCGCACCTGGCCGACGTGGAGACCGCGAACCTCGATGCCTATCAGCACTACGTCCGCGCCGTGCAGGCGCAGGGCGAGGGACGGGCGACGGATCGGAAGCGCGAGCTCGATGCGGCGATCGCCGAGGACTCGGGCTTCGTGAGCGCGCTGCTGGCCCGGATGCAGATTGCCGAAGCGGAGCACGATCGAGCGGCGGTGCAACGTCTCGGCGTGGCATTCCGGCGGGCCGGCCCACGGATCACCGAGTGGGATCGGATGCAGCAGGCGGCCTACGATGCGTTGCACAACGGCGAGCACGCGCGAGCCGAGCAGCTGAGCCGCGCGCTCGTGGAGCGCTTTCCGCACGATCCGCGGGCGTACGCCGCGCTGGCCGATGTCTACATCAACCACGGGCGATGGGTTGCGGCCGATTCCGTTCTCGTCCGCGAGCTCTCGCTCGATTCGCTGGCCACGATGGCGGGGGACGGTCCGTGTGCGCCGTGCACGGCGTTCGGCGGCCTCGTGAATGTTCGCGTGACGGCCGGCGACCTGCGCGGTGCCGAGCATGCGGCACGCCGATGGGTCGCGCTGCAGCCCGAGCTGCCCGCCGCGTGGGCGGATCTCGCGACCGTGCTCGCGCTCTCTGGAGAGTACGACGCCGGTCTTGCCGCCGCTCGGCGAGCGTCCACGCTCGGCGCCGATGACGCCGGCGCCTACTCCCTGCTCGAGGGGCGGATCCTGCTCATGGCGCGCCGATACGATGCGGTCGATTCCGCGATCGCCGTCTGGCGCACGGGGCCGACCGCTGCGTATCGCGAGAACGCGTTCGACTTGCAGACGATGGTCGAGCGCGAGCGGGGCGAGCTGCGCGCGTCGAACCGCACGATCGCGCGCTGGGTGGCGCGGTACCCTGGCGACGCAGACATGCTGTTGATGCAAGGTGCGGCGCTGGGGCGACTGGGGAAGTTCGCGGAGGCGCGTGAAGTGATCGAGCGGCACGTGCATGCCACCATCCCGAGCGATCCTGCGTCACCGCTGGTCCCGCGCACCGGCGACTGGGCGCGTGCCTTTTCCTGGGGGCATGCGATCGAGGCCGATGCCCTTCGCGATGCGCGCGACACGACGCTGCTGCGTGTGCTCGCCGACTCGATCGATGCGGCGAGTGCGCGGAGCTACTACGGACGCGACTGGCATCTCGCCGATCACGTGCGTGGTCTGATTGCGATGCAGGCTGGGCGCTACGGGGAGGCCGCCGGCGATTTCGAGGTGGCACGGTGGGGTGTGGCGGGATGGACGCGCACCGTCGATGCGCTCGCGCGCGCACAGCTCGCGCTCGGTCGTTCACGCGACGCGATCATCACACTGCGCCACGGTTACGAGACGCTCCCCGATGCCATGGGCCGCTACGAGCCGCGGAGCGAGCTGGATCTGCTCATGGCCGTGGCGTTCGAGCGCGCCGGGATGCGCGACAGTAGCGCCGTGTACGCGGGCTACGTTCGGCGTGCCTGGCGCGATGCGGACCCGGAGGTGAAGGCGGAGCTCGCCCTGCTCGACTCGCGAGAGACCGCGGCGCTCGCACCCCGGTCCGCATCGCACGCGAGCGTTCTGCTGGGGCGCGCCGACGTGAGGGAGGCAGCTCGCTAGCTGCGGGATGCGGGATGCGAGATGCGAAACGGCTCTGGGGAGAGCGCTCTCCCCAGAGCCGTATCGGCTTTCGGCGCTCGAGCTACTGCTGCGTCGCGACCGGTGTGGGTGTGTACCGATCGGTGTTCGTGCCGTCACCCAGCTGGCCGTCGGAATTGCCGCCCCAGCAGTAGGCGATGTGGGCCGAGGTCAGCCCGCACGCCCGCTCGAAGCCGACCTGGAGCTGAACGAAGGTCAGGTCGCCCGAGGCCGCCGCAGGAGCACCGCGGGTGGTGGTCGTCCCATCGCCGAGCTGGCCGTGCTGGTTGTCCCCCCAGCAGTAGGCGACACCGCTCGTGGTGAGACCACACACGTGCGAATGAAGACTATCGCTGCTGAACATGTCGAGCGAGCTGAAGGTCAGACCTCCGGCGACGGCAACCGGCACCCTGCTGCTCCCTCCGATAGTGCCGTTACCGAGCTGGCCGGAGGAGTTGTTGCCCCAGCAGTACGCGGCGCCCGCCGGTGTCAGCCCGCAGGTGAAACCCTGTGCAGCGATCACCCGGGCGAAGGTGTGGTTGCCCGCGACCAGCGCGGGGGTCAACGCACTGTCCGCCGTCGCGCCAATGCCGAGTTGGCCGTGGTTGTTCCAACCCCAGCAGTAGGCGGATCCGCTCGTGGTGACGCCGCAGCTGTGCTGCCCGCTGGTGCTCAGTTGGCTGAATGTGTAGTGGCCGGCGACCGGCACTTGAAACTGGTAGATGGCCGCCACCCCATTGCCGAGCTGACCATGCATGCCATCGCCCCAGCAGTAGGCCGCTCCGCTCGCCGTGAGACCACACGAGGTCTCGCCACCGAGTGTGAGATCTTCGAAGGCGGCGGTGCCGAGGGTGGGGTTGCCGGCGACCGCAGTGGGGGTCGACACGGTCGCCCCTGTACCGGCGCCTGTCTCGAACCGAGTGTTCCGGCCCCAGCAATACGCCGCTCCCCCGGAAGTCAGGGCGCAGACGTACGATTCTCCGGCGAAGAGCTTGATGAAGCTCAGATTGCCGGCAGCCGCCTCGGGTACAGCGTGAGGGGCGAACATTCCATCGCCGAGCTGGCCGTAGCTGTTCGCGCCCCAACAGTAGGTGCGGCCGCTCGGGTCGAGTGCACACGCGTAATCGTTGCCGGCGACGAGGTGGGCGAAGGTGGGCGCTCCAGGAGTCGCGACCGGAGCGGAGCGATTCGTGGTCGTGCCGTCGCCCAGCACGCCTGAGGCGTTCTGGCCCCAACAGTACACCGCGCCGGTCGTCGTCATGCCGCAGGTATGCAACGAGGCGGAAGGCCGGTTCGAGCCATCGTCGAGTTGGGCGAATCGCAGCACCACGCGCAGGGCGAAGGTGCCCGACTGCCCGCCGGCGGTGGCGGTGATCGTCACCGTGTCCGCGAAATGGGGCGTGACAAATCCCGCGCTATCGACGGTGGCGATGGTCGTATCGCTCGAGGCCCATGTGATGGGTCGATCGGTGAGTGTGTCGCCGCGAGCGTCGATCACGGTGGCCGCGAGCTGGAGCGCGTTGCCCAGGATCACCATGCCGCTGGATGGTGAGACGACCACCTGGGCCACGGGCGTCGCGTTCACGGTGAGGGTCGCCTTACCGGTGTGCTCCTCGGCGGCGGCGGTGATGGTGACCGTTCCCTGAGCGCGGGCGGTAACGAGTCCGGTCGAGTCGACGATGACGACGTTCGTGTCACTCGAGCTCCAGCTGATCGCGCGGTCGGTGAGCGGGTGTCCAGCGGAATCCTTCGCCGTAGCCGTCAGGCGTACGGTGTCGCCGGGTGTGAGCGTCGTCGTCGCCGGTGTGACTGCCACGGAAGCGACTGCAGCTGGCCCAGGGGGCTGCTGCACAGGGGGCTGCTGAGCCGACGGCGCGGTGGCATCGCCGCCGCAGGCGACCGCAAAGCTGGCAGCGAGAAGCAAGGTGCCCATCGCGGCCAGCGCTGCCGGACGTCGAGGACGACGGTGTCTGAACTCGTAGAGCATGGTGATGTCTATAGAGATGAAGCACGCGGTGAGGACGACGTGAGTCGACGGGGCCTCATGGCCGAGCGACGATGTACGGGGGGCGCATACGCGCACCTCCCGGGAGGCGGGACTTCGCGCACGTGCAGCGCGGTCCCGCCTTCAGGTCATGTCGTCAGCTGTCGGTTGAAGGCGATCTGCGCGATCAGGCCGCGCGCAGTCGATCAGAAAATGATCCCGAAGCTGACCGGGATCACGCGGATCGACTTGGTGTCGATGAAGCCCTGGTCGGTGTAGACGTTCTGCACCTTCCCCTCGACGAAGGCATCGATGCGCTTGATCGAGAACGCGATGCCGGCCCCGCCATCGACGCCGAACTTCACGGTCGACGAGGACGCTCCGGTGCTGGCACCCGTGGAGTCGACGCTGCTCTGGAGCCGGAACGCGCCGACCCCTGCGAGCAGATAGGGGCGCACGGGGCCGTGGAGGAGGTGGATCTGCAAGCCCGCGACGCCGCTCAGGATCTTGCTCTCCGCGTTCTGCAGCGCCGCCGTCTGGCCGCCCGTGAACTGGTCCTTGTAGTCGAACTGCTGGTAGCCGACGTTGAAGCGCAACGTCGGCAGCATGCTCAAGTGCAGCAACCGACCGAAGTCGACGAGCAGGAAGCCCTGGCCGTGCACCCCGGTCTTGAATGCATCGCCGGCCTTGTTCACCGGGACGCTCATGCCGCCGCCCAGCCCGATGCGGATTGCATGCTGATGCGACTGCGGCGGCGTCGCCGGCATCTCCGGCGTCTGTGCGTGCGCGAGCGCGACTCCGAGGCTCAGAGAGAGACCAACCACGGCCGCGCATCTTCCGATCTTCATATGCCACCCCCACAAGAGTGTTGACAGGTTTCGAACACGACGTGTGGGGGCGAAGATGCGCGGCGACGTCATCCGTCGATCATCGCTGCATCATCGCGTTGGCCAGCAAGGGAATCCCGCGCTGTTCCGGCGCGATGCATCGGCCGTCCGGCGGGCGCGCGAGCGCGGACGCGCGGCTGGTCTACGGCATGGCCGGAGGCGACGGGGCGACGAGCCGGCGCGCCTGGACACCGGCGATCGGCACCTCCCACTCGCGCCCCTGGTAGGCCCGGTACATGAGCACCAGCCAGAGCACGAAGCTGCCGAGACCGAGCACGATCGAGAGCAGGAGGCCGATGAGGAGTCCGAGGATGGGGACGACGCTGAGCAGCGCCTCCATCACCGAGAGGGCGATCGCGAGGATGATGAGTCCGACGCCAACGGTGATCGATTGCGCGGCGTGGAAGCGGACGAAGCGGTTCTCCTTCTCGGTGACGAGGAAGAAGAGCCCCGTCAGCGGGCCGAGGAGGTAGGCGAGGGCGCCGGCGACGTTGGGAGCGAGGCCGCTGCTCGTGGTGGGCGGGCTGGGCACGGGGGCTTGCGGCGCATCGGACATGGTGGACCTCCTGGCTGCTGAAGTGAGGCACCGTTCAACCGAATTGGAGCAATGCGCTCCACACACCGCGGTTCGGGGAACCGCGAGTCATCGCCGTCGAGTAAAGTCCGACGATTCGCCGCAACGCGCGTGCCCGCTCGTGACGCCATCCATGGGATTGCCGAGGGCAGTGGGTGCGGCCGACGCCGGCATCCAGATGCTGCCATCCGCGAATCGCGCGATGCGCTCGAGCGAAAGCGCACGCAGCACGCTGTCGGGCGGGATGGCGGCCGCCGTGCCCGGCTCGTCGAACGCAACGAGCGCACCGCGTCGCGCGACGAGCGTATCGGCAAAGGCGCGGAGCGTATCCGGCGACTGATCGAGCGGCGTGCCGTGCGGCAGGCGGTGCGCCTGGAAGTAGATCGCCGCAGGCTGATTGGTGAAGATCGCGCACCGCGCGCCATCGGTCCGTGTCCAGGCGACCAGTGGCGAGCTCCGCCACCGCGCCTCGCCGTAATCCGAGCCGTTCTCCATGGCGTAGCTCACGTCGTTCCAGCTCGTGGCGAGCGATGCGCCCCACCACACGAGGAGCGCGGCGGCAGCGACGACGCGCAGCGCCTGCGCACGCGGCGCACGCCACCATACCGCGAGCGAGACGACGGCCGAGATCTCGAGGAGAAGGAAGAGCGGCGAGAGGATGCGATTGTCGAAGGGGATCGCCCCGTCCGCGAAGCCGCGCGAGAGGACGACGACCGTCACGTAGACACCGGCGAGCAGCAACGTGGCGGCGAGCAGTCGATGCGGCGGGAGCGCGATGTCGGGCGCCGCGGCGGCAGCGTGTTGCGCGAGTCGGCGCGCCGCGAGGACGACGAGTGTGATGAGCAGTGCGAGCACGACGAGCGCGATGAGCGTGCGCGCGAGCCCTGCGTCGAGCGACGGAGCGAGCCAGGCGGCGATCGTCGTCGCGCCTTCGCGCACGGTCGCCATGAAGCCGTGGTAGACGCTGACATCGCGCACGCCGCCCCCCGTCTCGTACTTTGTCCGCACGAGCCACGCGCCGTATCCCACGATCGCGGGGAGCGCGGCGATCGATGCGCGACGGATGCGGTCGCGCAGATCCGCGCCGCGCGCGAATGCCCAGAGCACCGCGGCACCTACGAGTGAGACGCCGGCGTAGCGGACGAGACTTCCCGCCGCGGCCGTGAGCCCGTATCGCAGCGGGCGATCGGGCGCGCGCACCATGAGTGCGAGCGTCACCACGAGCAGCGCGTAGAAGAGCGGCTCGCTCAGGATCGAGAGATGCGTCTCGAGCACTGCCGGTGTCGCGAAGAGGAGCAGCACGGCGAGCACACCGGCGAGCAGTCCCACCGCGTTCGCCACGATGAGGAGTGTGGCGCTTGCGGTGACGAACGCCGCGCTTGCCACCACGAGCCGTGCCGCTGTGGACTGCGACGCGCCGAGTGCGCGGGGAATCGCGAGCGCGGTGGGCATGCCGGGTGGGAAGTGCGCGAGCGGCTCCGTGCTGTCCGGGCTCACCCAGTCGTAGAACGTCGGTGCGCGCAGCTCGCCATGTCGCACGAGCGATTCGGCAGCGTTCAGGTACGATGCGGAATCCGGATCGAGTCCGAGCCCGGGCGGCGCGGTGGCAATCCAGACGATGCAGAACGCGGCGATCCCGGCAAGGAGCGCGAGCAGCGCGCGTCGCCGTGGCGTGGCGGGTTCGGAATCCATATGCGGTGTGGAGAGATAACCTCGGGAGGGTGACGTATGATGCCGCGACGCACGGGGGCAGGCAACGGCGCATCTGCTGCACCGTGCCCGCGCGCCGACTCGTGCGGCCGCACGGTGATCCGCTGCACTTGACGCCGTCGTCCACGCAGGCTTATCATGCGCCCTCGCGCATCACCCGCGACACAACAGGAAATCCCAGCGTCGTTCAGATAACGATCATGTCCCGCGTCTCCACGCCTGTCACTGCCACGACCATCATGATGACCATGATGATGACCCGGCTCTTCCCGAGAGGCGGCGTGCTGGCGTACGTGTAGAAGTCGGACAACCCAGTCACTGCAAACGCGGCCTCTCGAATCGTCGAGAGGCCGCGTTTGCGTTTTGTGACGTCCCGTCACCGGAGTCACCGCATGTCGTTGCTCGTTCTGAAATTCGGAGGTACGTCGGTCGAGTCGCCGGAGCGTCTGCGCGTCGTCGCTCGGCACATCGCCGGCATACGCGCGCAGGGACACGATGTCGCCGTGGTCGTTTCCGCCATGGGGCACACGACCGACCGTCTGCTCGAGCTCGCCGGGTCCGTCGCCGAGAGCGGACGTACGCCCGGCCGCGAGCTCGACCTGCTGCTCGCGACCGGCGAGCAGAGCGCCGCGGCGCTTCTCGCGCTCGCGCTCCACGATATCGGCGCGCGCGCGTGCTCGCTCACCGGTGCGCAGGCGGGCATCCGAACCGATGGCCGCCACGGCGATGCGCGCATCCAGGCGGTGCACGTCGCTCGCGTGCGACGCGTGCTGGCCGATGGGTGCGTTCCCATCGTCGCGGGCTTCCAGGGCGTGAGCGCTGGGCGCGAGGTCACCACACTCGGTCGGGGCGGGAGCGACACGACGGCCGTCGCGCTGGCCATCGCCCTCCGCGCCGATCGCTGCGACGTCTACACCGACGTCGACGGCATCTACAGCGCGGATCCGCGTGTGGTCGCGACTGCGCGGCGGCACGCGCATCTCACACATCGCGATGCGTTGCGCTTCACGCTCGCGGGCGCCGACGTGCTGCACCCGCGCGCCGCGGCGCTCGCGCTCACGCGCGATCTCCCGCTGCGGATTCTCTCGAGCCTCGGTATGGAGATCGATCACGATCCCGCGGACGGCGGCACCCGCATCGATGGCGGATCGTCCGTGCACGCCCCGCGCCTGCTCGGCATCGCCGCTGCATCGGACGACGCGCGGCTCGGCGACCCGGTGGCGCGCGTCACCATCGTCGGCGCCGGCGTGTCGGTGTTCGCGGCGCGGATCGCCGATGCGGTGCAGCAGCTCGCGCACGCGGGGCTCGAGGTCGAGACGGTGGGTGTCACCAAGCTCGGATTCGTCGTGCACGTTACACCGGCGCGCGCGGACGATGCGGTGCGGCTGTTGCACGATGCATTGCTCGGCGCCGAGCATCAGTCATCGCGCGGGCCGAACACGCGACGGAGCACCACGCACGCGACGCCGGCGGTCGCAACGGGACGGGGAAGCGCGGCATGTCACGCATAGGGATCGCACTGTACGGGCTGGGGACCGTCGGCAGCGGATTGGTGGACGTGATCACGACACGCCGCGCCGAGCTGCTGGCACAATGCGGCGCCGAGCTCGAGCTGCGACACGTGGTCGTGCGCAACCCCGCGCGTCCGCGCGCGGTGACGGTGGACCGCGCGCTGTTCACCACGGACTGGCGCGCACCGCTGCGCGATCCCGCCGTCGAGGTGGTGGTCGAGGTGATGGGTGGGATGGAGCCCGCGCGCACCGTGATCCACGAAGCACTCGTCGCGGGGAAGCACGTCGTCACCGCGAACAAGGCGCTCATCGCGGCGCACGGGGCCGAGCTCGAACGGATCGCACGCGCACGCGGTGCGCTGCTGCGCTACGAGGGCGCGGTGTGCGGCGCGATCCCCGTGCTGCACGCGATGCGCGGCGCGCTGATGGGGAATCGCATCACGCGCGTGTGTGGGATCGTGAACGGCACCACGAACTACATTCTCACGCGCATGACGCGCGATGCGCTGTCGTTCTCCGATGCCCTCGCGCAGGCGCAAGCGCTGGGCTTTGCGGAGGCGGATCCGCACGATGACGTGTCCGGCCAGGACGCCGCACACAAGCTCGTGATTCTCGTGCATCAGGCAACGGGGCGATGGGTGCCCGTGGAGCGCGTGTCGCGCGACGGGATCGAGAACGTGACGTCGAGCGACATCGCGCAGGCGCGAGCGCGGGGTGCCGTGATCAAGCTCGTGGCGGAGGCGATGCTGGAGGACGGTGCAGCGCCGAGGCTGCGGGTGGGGCCGACGGAGCTGCCCGCGAATCATCCACTTGCGACGGTCGACGGCGAGCAGAACGCCATGTTGCTCGAGAGCGACTTCGCCGGCCCGCTCTTCTTCGCCGGACGCGGCGCCGGTGCACGGCCGACGGGGTCGGCGGTGTATGGGGATCTGGCGGAGGCAGCGATCGCGAGTCGAGTGTCAGGCATCCGACGTGAGCCCGCGGGCTCTGAGTCGTGGGCGCTGGGCTCCGAGCTATGAGTGGATCGTGAGCACGGCCATCGGGGAACGCCAGCGTCACGGGCTAGATTCACAGCGACGCACGGCCCACAGCCCATTGCTCATCACTCACATCCCCATGTCAGACGCCCGACGCCCCACGTCCACCCATCCCCATCCCGGCGTCATCGCGCGCTACGCGTCGCTCCTGCCCATCTCGCCGCGGACACCGCGACTCACGCTGTACGAGGGCGCGACGCCGCTCGTCGATGCGCCGAGGCTCGCGGAGTGGGTGGGGGTGCGGGAGTTGTATCTCAAGGTCGAGGGGCTCAACCCCACGGGGTCGTTCAAGGATCGCGGCATGGTGGTGGCGGTCGCGCGGGCGCAGGAAGATGGTGCGCGCGCGGTGCTGTGCGCGTCGACGGGGAACACCGCGGCGAGTGCGGCGGCGTACGCGGCACGCGCGGGACTCTCGGCCGTGATCGTACTGCCCAAGGGGCGGGTGGCCGCGGGGAAGGTGGCGCAGGCGGTGGCGTGCGGCGCGCGCGTGCTCGCGCTCGACGCCGGCTTCGATGGCGCACTCGACGTGGCGCGGGAGGCCGCCAAGCGCTATGCGGTGGCGCTCGTCAACTCCGTGAATCCGGATCGGATCGCGGGGCAGGCGACGGCAGCGTACGAGATCTGCGACGTGCTGGGCGACGCGCCCGACGTGCTCGCGTTGCCGGTGGGGAATGGCGGGAACATCACCGCGTACTGGCTCGGGTTTCGTCGATATCAGGAGTGTGGCCGCAGTGCGCGGCTGCCGCGCATGCTCGGTGTGCAGGCCGCGGGGGCTGCGCCGCTCGTGCGTGGGGCGCCGGTGGCCGAGCCGCAGACGGTGGCGAGCGCGATCCGGATCGGGCGGCCCGCGACGTGGGACCCGGCGCTCGCCGCGGCGCGCGACTCCGGCGGCGCGATCCGCGCGGTGAGCGACGACGAGATTCTTACTGCCTATCGCGAGATCGCGCATCGCGAGGGAGTGTTCTGCGAGCCGGCATCGGCTGCGGGCGTGGCGGGGTTGCGTGCGAGCGTGCGCGAGGGGCGTGTGGATGCAGAGAGCCGATGCGTGTGCGTGCTGACGGGGCACGGGCTCAAGGATCCAGAGCGGGCGGTGGGTGAGGGGTTCGAGATTCCGGAGGTGGGGGCGGATGCCGGCGCGGTGGCGCGCGCGGCGGGGTGGCGATAGCCAGCCGTCTCTTGACACGCGGTGCTGTGTCTCCCATATATGTGACTCCAACATATATGGCGGTGGCTCATGCTCACGTCCGAGCTCAAGAAGGGCAGTGCCGAGTTTCTGATCCTCTCGCTCCTCGAGCACGAGGCGCGGCACGGCTACGAGCTGGCCAAGCTCATCGAGTCCCGCTCGATGGGCGTGCTCACCTTCCACGTCGCGTCGCTCTATCCGCTGCTCTACCGGATGGAGGAGCGCGGATGGATCGGCGGCCGATGGGTGGAGAAGGCCGGCGAGCGGCGGCGGCGCTTCTATCACATCACGGCCGCCGGACGCAAAGCGCTCGACGCGCAACGTGAGAGCTGGCGTGAGTTCGTGACCGCGATCGGCCGCGTGGCGGGGGTGCGCTATGCCTGACTGGCGCACGGAGGTGCGCTCGCGGCTGCCGAAGCTGGGACTCGCAGCCGGCGACGAGGCCGATGTCGTCGAGGAGATCGCGCAGCACCTGGAGCAGCAGTTCGCGGAGCTGTGCGTGCACGTGGGGTCGGACGAAGCGCGGCGGCAGCTGCTCGCGCAGCTCGACGATCCCGCGTTCGGCACCATCCCGGTCCGGCGTCGGCGCGCGGCGACGCGTCGATCGACACGCCTGCTGAACCTCCACTGGCTCGGCCGCGATGCGCGCTACGGGGCACGGACGCTCACGCGGAGCCCCGCCGTGATGCTGATTGCGGCGCTGGCCCTCGCGCTCGGTATCGGCCTGACGACGATGATGTACAGCGTCGTTTACGGCCTGATCATCAAAGGGCTCCCCTACGACGATCCGGACCGCATCGCGTTCGTGATGGAGGCGAGCCCCTCGCGCAGCGTCGACGATCAGACGCAGACCTCCGTGCAGGACTTCGCCGAGTTCCAGGCGCAGCAGCGTGCGTTCGAGTCGCTGGGCGGTTACGACCTCGGGCCGGTGACGGTCAGCGCGCCGGGATTGCCCGAGCGGATCGAGGTCGCGTGGATGACGCGAGGCGTGTTCGACGTCACACGCGTGCGGCCGCTGCTCGGCCGTACGTTCCGCGCCGGCGAGGACACCGTCGGCGGGCCTCCCGTCGCCGTGCTGAGCTACGCCGCATGGCGCGACCGCTTCGGCGCCGATTCGAGCGCCATCGGCCAATCGATTCGCGTGGACGGGAAGCCGGTGACGGTGGTCGGTGTCATGCCGCCACGCTTCGCGTTTCCGCATGAGAACGTGCGGATCTGGCTGCCGTTGCAGCTCGATCCGGTCGGTACCCCGCGCGGACAGGGGCGGGGGTTGAGCGTCGTCGGGCGGCTCCGCTCCGGCGTGAGCCTCGAGGACGCGGAGCGCGAGCTCGACGTCATCTCCTCACGCATCGCGGCCGAGCATCCGGAGACGAACGCCGGCGTGCACGCGGTGGTGACGTCGTTCCAACGCGCCGTCATGCCGCCGCCTGTGTTCTCACTGCTCTACACCATGCTCGGCGCGGTTACGCTCGTGCTGCTCATCGCGTGCGCGAACGTCGCCAACCTGCTCCTCGATCGCGCGGCGCATCGCACGAGAGAGATCGGCATCCGCCGAGCACTCGGTGCATCCAAGCTCGCGGTCGTGCGGCAGTTCCTGCTCGAGGCGTTCATGCTCTCGCTCGTGGCCACGCTCCTCGGGACCGCATTGGCGCAGGGCGGCATTGTCGCGTTCAACCACGCGATTGCGGACACGCAGCCACCGTTCTGGATGGACGTCCGGCTGCATCCGCAAGTCCTGCTCTTCGCTGCGGCGATGGGACTGCTTGCGACCGTGGCGTCCGGGCTGCTGCCCGCCGTGCAATCCGCGCGCATCGACATCAACGAGATCCTGAAGGATGACTCGCGCGCCGCATCGAGTCTGTCGATCGGTCGGCTCAGCCGTACGCTCGTGGTGTTCGAGATCGCGCTGTCGTGCACGCTACTCATCGCCGCCGGGCTGATGACGAAGAGTGTCGTGCGGCTGCGAGCGATTACGCCGGGCTTCGTGACGAAGAACATCCTCACGGCACAGGTGAGCTACTCGTCCACCGATCCGGCGAAGCAGCAGCACTTCTTCGAGACGTTGGCGCACGAGATCGCGCGGCTCCCCGGTGCGCAGGCTGCCTCGCTCAGCACGCAGCTGCCCGGCGGCCTCCCGTACCCCAGCCGGTTCGCGATCGAGGGGCACACGTACGCGCGCGAGCAGGACTATCCGATGTCGCAGCAGGCGGCGGTCACCCCTGGGTACTTCGAGACGTTCGACATCCCCGTCCTGCGCGGACGAGCGATCGAGGCGACGGACCGCATGGGCACCGTGCCGGTGGCCGTCGTCAATCAGCGGTTCGTCGACGAGTACTTTCACGGTGCAGATCCGCTTGGCAAGCGCATCCGCCTGGGCGGCGCATCGAGCACGCGGCCGTGGCTCACGATCGTCGGCGTCATCCCCACGCTGTATACCTCGACGACGCCCACCCATCGCGATTCGTGGCCGCCCGCGCTGCTCACCTCCTATTGGCAGCGGCCGCGCAGCGATGCGAGCATCGCCATTCGATCCACCAGCGATCCCATGGCGCTCGTGCCGGCCGTGCGCCGGATCGTCGCGACGCTCGATGCGGACGTGCCGGTCTCGCGTGTGTCATCGATGGACGCGCTCATGGCGCAATCGATGTGGGCCATGCGCGTGTTCGGCGGGCTGTTCGTCGTCTTCGGGCTCGTGGCACTCACGCTCGCCGCGATCGGGCTATACGCGGTCATGGCCTTCTCCGTGAGCCGGCGCGTGCGCGAGATGGGGGTTCGTATCGCGCTCGGTGCGACCAACGGCGACGTGGTGCGGCTGGTGTGTCGCCAAGGTGCGCGCCAGATCGCGATCGGTCTGCTCCTCGGACTCGCCGCGGGTGCCGCAGCGGCGCGACTGCTCACGGTGGTGCTGTTCGAGGTCCAGCCACACGATCCGTTCGTATTCGCGATCGTCGTCCTCGTGCTGAGCGCGAGCGGGCTCGTGGCGTGCCTCATTCCCGCCGCGCGCGCGACGCGCGTGGATCCCGTGACGGCGCTGCGAAGCGAGTGAGATCCGTGATGATCCCGAGTCTTGCCGTGAGCGTGCGGTGCCTCCACGACATCGGGCGCAGCGGATGGTGGCTGCTCATCGCGCGGGGACCGGTGTAGCCGTGCTCGACCAGACGCCCGGGGCTCTTGACATTCCCCCGCGGACTGTGCTATCCATCCCTCTACAACCGAGCGCCCGTGGTCATTTGCCGCGCATATTGCAGCCACGTTAAACAACTGCTAAAAAGCCACTGCCCGCGGCACCCGAGTCGCGGGCAGTTGTGTTTCCGGGGCCGACGACGCACCGCCCCTCGATCCCCAGTAGCGAGATACTCATGATTCGTCCGACCGCGATGATCCTCGACAGCATGATGATGCGCATGAGCCAGATGCCCGCCGCCGTGAGCGACCGGGAAGGGCCTGCGCGTGCTGTCTGAGACGTCGCGCTGATGATGCCCCTTCAACGGCCGCTCGATGGAGCGGCCGTTTTTCGTTCGTCGCCCTTTCCGTCTTCGCGCCCCTGGAGCTTCACGTGAGCACCGACAATTATTCCCACTCTGCCACTATTGACGCCGGACGCGCCCCGCACGCGCCGTCCACGGCCGAGGAGTGTTCAGCGGCATCCGCACCTCCCGCATCCCGCTTCCCGCATCCCGCATCCCGCGCCCTTCGCCCCCTCTCCCTCGCCTGCCGCGCCTGCGGCGCCCGGCACGACGCGGCGCCGATCGCGATCTGCGAGGAATGTCTCGGCCCGCTCGATCCGGTGTACGATGCCGACCGTCCGCTCCCCGATCGCGCCAGCATCGCTGCGCGCCGGCCGTCGCTCTGGCGCTATCGCGAGTGGCTCCCCTTCGACGGCGAGCCGCAGCTCTCGCTCGACACAGGCTTCACGCCGCTCGTCGAGGCGCCGCGTCTCGCGCATGTCCTCGGCGTCGCGCGCGCGTGGGTGAAGAATGACTGCGTCTCGCATCCGACGCTCTCGTTCAAGGATCGTGTGGTGACGGCGGCCATCAACGCCGCGGCCGCGTTCGGGCTCGACACCGTCGGCTGTGCGTCCACCGGGAACCTCGCCAACGCCGTCGCCGCGCACGCCGCGCGCGCGGGGCTCGCGGCGTGGATCTTCATCCCGCACGACCTCGAGCCGGGGAAGGTGATCGGCACCGCGGTCTACGGCCCGCATCTCGTGCGCGTGCGCGGCACCTACGACGACGTGAACCGTCTCTGCGTGCAGGTGGCCGATCGATTCGGCTGGGGGATGGTCAACATCAATCTGCGCGGCTACTACGGTGAAGGCTCGAAGACGATGGCGTTCGAGATCGCCGAGCAACTGGGGTGGCGCACGCCGACGGCGATCGTCGCGCCAATGGCCGGCGGCTCGCTCCTCACGAAGCTGCACAAGGGGTTCGGGGAGTTCATCGACGCGGGGCTCATCGACGGGCCGCGTCCGCGGCTCTACGGCGCGCAGGCGTCGGGGTGCGCGCCGATCGTGCGACTCGTCGAGAGCGGCGGCGATCGTCTGGAGCCCGAAGTGCCGAACACGATCGCACGCTCGCTCGCGATCGGGAATCCCGCGGACGGCGTCTTCGCCGCGCGCGCCATGCGCACGACCGGCGGCTGGGGTGCGGCGGTGAGCGACGCCGAGCTCGTCGCCGGCATCCGCACGCTCGCCGAAACGACGGGAATCTTCACGGAGACCGCGGGCGGCGTGACGGTCGCCGGTGCGCTGGCCCTCGCGCGCGCCGGCCGGCTGCGCGCCGACGACGAAGTCGTGCTCTGTCTCACCGGCAACGGCCTGAAGACGACGGACGCAGTGAGCGGTGCGCTGGACGAGGCGCCGGTGATTGCACCGAGGATTCGCGAGGTGGCGGCGCTGGTAGGAGTGAGTCAGTGAGTCAGTGGGTCAGTAGGTCAGGAACGGCTCTTCAGGAGAGTCCGGTACTCGCCCGGCAGGCTTTCTCTGACTCACTGACCCACTGACCCACTGACCCACTGACTCACTCAAAGCCCAATTTCCCCGTCCCTATGCTCACACTCCGCGTCCCCGCCTCCACCTCCAACCTCGGCGCCGGCTTCGATTTCATCGGCGTCGCGGTGGACAAGTGGCTCTCGGTCGCCGTCCGCCGCGCGGCGCCCGGCGAGCGAGCGCCCGCCATTCGCCGGCTCGGCACCATCGAGGCGATCGGCGTGACGGCGGAGCGCGATCTCATCACCGTGGGTTTCGCGGCGGCGTGCCGCGCGGCAGGTCGCGAAGCGCCGAGCGAGCTCGTGCTCGACGTGCGGTCGGAGATCCCCGTGAGTCGCGGGCTCGGTTCGTCGGCAGCGGCGGTCGTGGCGGGTGCGGTGGCGGCGAACGTGCTGCTCCAGCTCGCGCTCGATGATGCGGCGATCGTCGATCTGTGTTCGGCGATCGAGGGACATCCCGACAACGTGGCGCCGGCGGTGCTCGGCGGCGCTCGGCTCGCAGTGCGCGCGGGGGGTGGTCGTTTCACCGTCGCGCCGCTCGACGTCCACGAGTCGCTCGCCCTCGTGTTCGCGGTGCCCGAGTTCGCGGTGGAGACCAAGCGCGCGCGTGCCGCGCTGCCGGAGACGGTGACCCACGACACCGCCGTCGTCGCCGCATCCCGCAGCGCGGCGCTCGTGCGCGGACTCGCGAGCGCGCATTCGGCGCTGCTCGCTGCAGGAATGAACGATGTGCTCCACGTGCCGTATCGCCGCGCGCTCATCGCGGGATACGACGCCGTCACTGCCGCCGCGATCCGCGCGGGCGCATTCGGTGCAACGCTCAGCGGCTCCGGCTCGACGATCGTCGCCGTGAGCCCGCGCGATGCCGCGCACCGCGTCGCGGGAGCGATGGCCGCTGCCTGGCGCGCGATCGGCGTCGCGGCCGAGACATTTCACAGCGCGGGTCCCGTCCGCGGATACGAGATCATCGACGGCGGCGGATCGTCGCCGTCGACCGAGTCCGCCGAGCCCGCGCGCGATCCTCTATCTTTCCCAAGGAGCTGACGCATGCCCATCACCATCACGCTGCCCACCGTGCTCGCGAAGCTGGCCGATGATCAGCGGACCATCGAAGCGAGCGGCGCAACGCTCGGCGAGACGATCGCCGATGTCGCGACGCGATTTCCGCAGCTCGCACCACGGCTCCGCGATGCGGACGGGAACCCGTACGCCTTCGTGACGTTCTACCTGAACGACGAGGACATCCGCTTCACCGGCGGCTTCGCCGCGCCCGTGCGCGACGGCGATGAGGTGACGATCGTCCCCGCGATTGCTGGAGGGTGAGCGAGTGAGCGAGACGCAAACGGCTCCGGGCACGACCACGTTCGACGCGATCGCGCGTCGATTGAGCGAGCTGCCCGAGCTCTCGAACGAAGAGGTGCTGCGTTACAGCCGGCATCTCATTCTTCCCGAGGTGGGACTCGACGGGCAGCGCCGCCTGAAGGCCGCGCGCGTGCTGCTCGTCGGCGCGGGCGGACTCGGCTCGCCGCTCGCACTGTACCTCGCTGCGGCCGGTGTGGGACACATGGGGCTCGTCGACTTCGACGTCGTCGATGTCACCAACCTGCAGCGCCAGGTGCTGCACGGCACGAAGGACGTCGGGCGCTCGAAGCTCGCGTCCGCGCGCGATCGCGTGGCGGACATCAACCCGCACGTCGCGCTCGAAACGTACGAGACGCAGCTCACATCGCACAACGCGCTCGAGATCATTCGCGACTACGATCTCGTGATCGACGGCACCGACAACTTCCCCACGCGCTACCTCGTGAACGATGCGTGCGTGCTCACGGGGACGCCCAACGTATACGGGAGCATCTTCCGCTTCGAGGGGCAGGCGTCGGTGTTCGCGACGGAATCAGGTCCGTGCTATCGCTGTCTCTTCCGCGAGCCGCCGCCGCCGGGACTCGTGCCGAGCTGCGCGGAGGGCGGCGTCCTCGGCGTGCTCCCCGGACTCGTCGGCACCATCCAGGCGACGGAAGCCATCAAGCTCATCCTCGGCGTGGGGCAGGCGTTGATCGGACGTCTGCTGCTCATCGACACGCTGCGCATGCAGTTCCGCACGCTCAAGCTGCAGCGCGATCCGACGTGCCCCGCGTGCGGCACGCACGAGCTCACGGAGCTCATCGACTACGAAGAGTTCTGCGGCGTGCGGAAGGCGGCCGCCGAGGCGCTCGCCGCGAAGGCGATCCCCGAAGTCACGCCGCGCGAGCTGGCCGCGCGTCTCGCGCGCGGCGATGACGTGGACGTGCTCGATGTGCGCGAGCCGCACGAGTGGGAGATCGCGCGCATTCCGGGCGCTCGCCTCGTCCCGCTCGGCACGCTCGCCGAAGTGCTGCCGACGCTCGACCCCGCGCGCGAGATCGTCGTGCACTGCAAGGGCGGCTCACGGAGCGCGAAGGCCGTGCGGCAGATGCAGGCCGCGGGGTTCACGCGCGTGTGGAACCTCGCGGGTGGGATCTCGAGGTGGAGTGATGAGGTGGATGCTTCGGTGCCGAAGTACTGACGGCGGTCGTCGGTCGTCGGTCGTCGGTCGTCAGTCGTCAGTCGTCAGTCGTCTGAAGAACCCTCGGGCAGCGTCGGAGCGCCTGTCGACTGCTGGCTGACGACC
>DASSNR010000355.1:0-8238 GCA_035687925.1 Gemmatimonadaceae bacterium
ATTCGCGGCAGGTGGACGCATAGTAGTTGGACACCCCCGGAACCGTCTCGTCGGGGTTGACCATGTAGGGGATGAGCCGCTCAAGCTGTGTATTGCCGCAACCTACCGTGGCGGTCGCCGCGCCAGCGACACCCAGGACCTTCAGGAAATCGCGCCGGCGGACGCCCGTCGAGTTCGGTGTATCACTCATTCAGATCGTCCTAGTAGTGACAGACGCTGCAATCGTAGCGGACCTTGTTCTTCACGTGACAGTTGACACACCACCCCATGCTGAGTGGCGCGTACTGGTAGACGCGCGACATGGTCTGTACTGGGCCATGGCAGTACTGGCACTGCACACCAGCGTTGACGTGGGCCATGTGGGGGAAGTTGACGTAGTCCGGCACCTTGTGGATGCGGATCCACGGCACCGGCTTCTTGGCGGCCCAATACGCGGTGAGCTTGGTGATCCCTTCGCTCTTTCGTGCGGGGCCGGTGGCACTCGCAGGCCGGTTGGGACCGACAATGGTGTGGCACCCCATGCAGGTGCTCATCGCGGGGAGCCCCGGGTCGGTCGACTTGAATGCAGAGAAGTGACAGTAGACGCAGTTCAGGCCGAGCGTCTGCACGTGCACCGGGTGCGGGAAGTTGATCGGCTGGACGGGTGCACGGCCTTGGGGAGTGGAGCCGCCCCAGTATCCCCACGATTCGTGGGCGGGCTGCTCGGGGAATTGCGCGGTGCCTTGAGGGGGAGCGAGAAATTGCCGCTGTGAGGTCGACGCTCCCTGATAGGCTGACATGAGCACGGCGGCGGCAGCGAGGGCGAAGAGCCCCGGGATCGCCGCCCACTTCCTCCTCGGTGTCATCGAGATTCGATCATTGGAAAGGCGAAAGCAGCGCGATTTGTGAAAATCTTCACAAGGGAAAGGCAACGACCGGTAACTTGGTTCGGTGAAGTAGCAGACGCAAGAGGCACTGAGCTTTGAGTTGTGAGTTGTGCGTGGTGGGCTGTGAGCCAGAGGCGTGCGCGATCTCCGTGCCCAGAACCCAACGCATCACCCATAGCTCACAGCGCAGAGCTCACCGCCGATTTCTCCTGGCCGCTCCGGCCACCTCCGTCGCACTCGCCAATCGCACGTCGGCAAGATCAGCCGGCAACAGGTCGAGATTCGCGCGCGGGGTTTGCGTGAGACGCAGCGGCCAGGCACTGCCGTACACGAAGCGATCGGCGCCAATCGTGCGCAGCAGATGCGCGAAGTCGTCTTCCGGCGGACCCCACAGCCACGAGATGTCCCACCACACGCGCGAGCGCTCATCGGGCGTGAGGCCCCAGTGCACTTCCTCGATGAGCGCGCGACCCGCCGACGTGATGAGCAGATGGACGCGCGGGCTCGAGCGCGCGAGCGCGCGAATCGCGGCACCGGTGAGATCGCCGGCGGTGTCCATCCAGTGACGCTGGCGCAGGTCCTCGAAGCGTGTAGTGAGAAGCAACGCGAGTCCCGCGTCGCCGCACGCACGCGCGAGGGCGAGCATGTTCGCATCGTGCGGCCCCATTCCCCATTGCGGCGGATACGCACGGACGGCCGGCGCCCCATGATCGACCGCTTCGTCGAGCGCGCGTTCCCATTTGGGCCAATCGGGACGCACGGTGGGCGTGGGCAGCAGCACATCCCCATGTGGGGCGAGCACCGTGTACAGCGCGTCGTTGCCCGGCGTCGGATCGCGAAAGAACGCGGAGGGCAAGTGCCCGACCCATGCGCGATCCACCTTCTCTCGCGCGAGCACGCGCACGAGGACATCGGGATCGGGGTGCGGCACGTACCGAAATGGATAGCCGCCGATGAACGTGTTGACGTCGACGAGCATCAGCGCGCCTCCGCCGTACGCGCGCCTGTGCGCTGCGGCTCGCGCTCGCCGTACCGGATGCCAGGCAGCGCGCCCGGCGGGAAGATGCGGGCGGCGTTGCGCCAGCGAACCTGCTCCATGTCGCGCGCCGAGAGTCCGATCACATCCAGCGCGCGGAGCTTCGCGAGCCCCGTCTCCATCGTGATGTCGCATCCCCACAGCAGGCGCCCGGCGCCGACCGCATGCAGCGCACTGTCGAGCATCCCGCGATCCACACCGCTCCCCGAGAGATCGAGGTACACATTGCCGAGGTCCTCCACCGCCGGGAACGTGTGCGCGTAATCCCCTCCTCCGCCGATGTGCGCGAGAATGAAGGAGACGCGCGGGTGTCGCGCGGCGAGACGACCGAGGTCGAGCGCATCGGAAATCTCCTGGTTCGGCCATTCGCGCGTGCGATGTTGCCAGATGTGATGCAGAATCGGGAAGCCGTATCGCTCGGCGGCTTCGGCGACGGGATCGAGTAATGGATCGTCCGCGCGCCGGCTCGCGGCGAGCTTCACACCGATTGCGCCGAGCTCCGCACACCGCGCGATTTCCGCCAGCGCGTGCGCCATGTCGTTGGGATTCACGACGACGTAGCTCCGCACGCGCGTCGGCTCGCCGCGCTGGATCGCGAGCATCGCGTCGTTCCCCATCGTCACGTCGGCGGGTGACGGGAAATACGTCGGCGACGTGAAGCCGAAGCTGCCGAGGATGGATGCGACCTGCGCGGTGATGCCGATGCGATCACTCGCGTGCAATCGCGACACGTTGCGCGCCTCCCAATCCTTGCGGCCGCACCGTGCGTGCAGGAAGTGCGCGTGGACATCGACCAGCGGTGCCGGCCCGGCGAGCGGTGCACGTTGCGCCGCTCGCGCATTCTGAGATGCGGCGCTCTCCGGCTCGGAGTCGTCCGGCTGGCGCGCGCTAGGCATGTGATGCTTCGCCGACGTGCGCGAGCGCTTCCGCCGTCGCGTGTTCGATCTGCGCGATGGCGCGGGCATCGTGCGCGAGCGACGCGAAGTTGTACGCGCCCCGCTTGAAGAGGACGCCGTGCTCGAGCGCCAGCTCCAGGCACCGTGGTCTGAGCGCTTCATCTTCGAAGCGCATGTACCACATGGGGGCGATGCCATCGACGCAGACGCCAGTGCCTCCACTGCGCTCGATGCCACGCGTGACCGCATCGCGGATGCTGTCGCCGATGCGCCAGAGCGCGCCGCACACGTCCGTCTGCTCGTGCCGGTCGAGCACGGCGTTGGCGGCTGCGAGCGCGACGGATTCCCCAGCGAGCGTCGATGAGATCCAGGTGGTGCGCGCCGCGTGCATCACGCGCGAGCGACCGACGATCGCGGAGAGGGGGAACCCGTTCGCGATTGCCTTGCCGAATACGGCGAGATCCGGGATAACGCCGCAGTACTCTTGATAGCCGCCGCGTCGAACGCGGAACCCTGTCTTCATCTCGTCGAAGATGAGGACCGCGCCGCTCGTATCGCACACGCGGCGGGCGGCGAGCAGCCACTCGGTCGACGGCAGCCGCTCCACCACGGGTTCGATGACGATGGCCGCGAGCGAATCCCCTGCCCGCGACACGGCGTCCTCGAGTGCGCCGACGTCATCGAATGGGATGCCGCGGAAGTCCTCGTGCGCGCCGGCCGGAACGCCCGCGGCATCGGTCCACCAATCGAGCCACCCGAAGTAGCCGGCACCGAGCACGCGGTTGCGACCCGTGTGTGCTCGGGCAATGCGCACCGCGCCGGCCACGCCCTCGGCCCCGCTCTTGAGAAATCGCACCTGCTCGGCGCACGGAATGACCTCGCACAGCCGCTCGGCCACCTGCACCTCGAGCACGTGCGAGAGTCCGGCGACGTTGCCACGCGCGGCCGCCTCGGCGACGGCGTGCGTGACCGCTTCATCGGCGTACCCCAGCGCGACCGCGCCGAGCGCCATCGTGCAGTCGACGAGCTCGGCGCCGCCTGCTGTGACCAACCGGCATCCGGCCGCGCTCACGAAGTGCGTGGGCCCGAAGTTGGTATCGGGACCGAACAGCGCATCAGCGCGCTTGCTGCCCGTGGACGCGCCGCCGGGGATGACAGCAGCGGCACGCCGGCGCCACTCGGCGTCCTTGCGCTCGGCAGACTCTTGGGAAGACGACATGCACGGAATCAGACGGGGTACCGAATGGCCGTCAAGGGCCGCATGGAGGCCCCGAGCGGCAATTCACCACAGCGGCACGGAGAACACGGAGAGAAGTCCTTCGTAGCGCTCTGTGGCCTCCGTGCCTCCGTGGTGTGACTGCCCAGTCTACTTGTCCGACGTCTCTGCTGGCTGTGCGAAGATGACGATGTGTCCGCCGGGCTCCCGCACGCCGATCTCGTCCATGCCATAGAACGTGCGACGGCGCGGAAAGGCGTGGTCGACACCCTCGAGCGCACGCGCGATCGCATCGAGATCGCTCACCTCGATGAAGAGGCCGGTCGAGCGGCCCGCCGTCTTCCGCGTGACACCAGGCACGTCGTTCTCGAGACTCTCCCACGTCTGATACATGAGCTCCACCTCGCCATTGGAGAGAATCGCGAAGCCGAGTCGGTCGCCCTCCGGGACTTCGGCAACGACCTGGAAGCCGAGCCGGTCTCTCCAGAACGCGATGCACGGTTCGATCTCCTCGACGAAGAGGTCGGGGGTGAGTTTGCGAATGGAGGTCGTCTTCATGGCGAGCGCTCGTGTGGAAGGAGTGGGTTTCGCGACTCACGGTGCGTGGGCGCACTGCGACATGAAGCATACGAGGACGAGTGCGTTCCGTCTTGGAGAAATGGAACGCCGACCGACAGCACACTCAGCGCACGGCAGCCCACTCGCCCGGCGTGAGTCCGGTGAGCTCCTTGAGGTCGTGCACGAGGTGCGACTGATCGTAGTAGCCCAGATCGAGCGCGAGCCGACTCCACGCGGGTGCGGCGCCGTGCCGCACGCGATCGACGGCCGCGCGCATGCGAGCCACGCGAGCGAGCATCTTCGGGGAGATCCCGACGTCGCGCGCGAAGGTTCGCGCCAGATGCTGCCGCGTCACGCCAAGTGTCGGCCCGAGCGCCGCGACGGAGAGGTTGCCGTTCGCGTGGAAAATCGTTCGCGCCGCGGCCTGCACCGCAGGGGTAAGCACGGGCACCTCGCGAAGTCGCCGCACGAGCATCCGCTCCAGCTCGCGCAGCCGCCGCGCGACGGATGGTGCCATCACGATGCCGTCGGTCATCGACTCCGTTTCGCGCCACAGCTCGGCGAGCGGCACGCTTGCATCCGTCACCTCGCACGCCGGGACGCCGAGGATCGCGCCCGCCACGCCAGGCCGAAAGCGTACGCCGATGAAGTGTGCGCGGGGGCTCGATTCCACCACCAGCGCGCGCGTCATGGTCCCGACCACGGAGATATCGGTCGCCGTCCCATCGCACTCCGCGATGATGTCGACACAGCCATCGGGGAGCACGCGTCGTACACGCGCTGAGACAGCGCTCCCTGGCACCGCGGACCAGAAGCACTCGACGTACGGTCGCAACGCTCCGCACGGAGCGTACTCACGATACCCGGCGCTCTCCACGTTTCGAGGCGCGGCGCGGTCGCTCCCCGCGTGCTCATTAATGTTCGTCCGCGTCATCCGCCGCCGTCCGTGCCGTTGACGTTTTCCGCGCCGAAGCGCGGCCTGCTTCGATCGACATCGCTCGCAACAGCTCGATCTCCCGCGCATCCGGCGCCGCGCGGTATGCGAGCGACCGGAGCGTGCGCATGATGTGCTCCGGGTAGCGCGTCTTGAAGAAATCGATCGCGACGAGCGCGTGTTCCGCCGCGGAGAAGAGCCGCTCGAACTGCTCCGCCGTCGCGGCGGGCGCGTCTTTCCGCGGCGGCGCCACGGTGCGCGACGCCTCTGGCGCGGCGCGATGCAACTCGTAGAGCGCGATGACCACCGCCTGTGCGAGGTTCAGCGATGCGTGCTCGGTGGTCGGAATCGTGACGACCAGTTGCGCCCGATCGAGTGCGGCGTTGGAGAGCCCCTTGTCCTCGCGACCGAAGAGCACAGCGACCGGTCCCCCTTCGGCGTACGACAGCAGCCGCTCCGCCGCGCCGCGCGGGTCGAGCACTTCCCGCTTGGCGGCACGCCGGCGCGCGGTGAATCCGGCGACGCACACGCAGTCGGCGAGCGCCGCGTCGAGCGTGTCGAAGTGACGAATGGCGCCCACGATGTCGCGCGTGTCGTGCGCGACACCCTCGATGCGCGTGGGATCGTACTCGACCGGATTGACGAGTCGCAGCGAGGGGACGCCCATGTTCTTCATCGCACGGACGACCGCGGCGATGTTCACCGGATCCTGCGGCTCATCGAGCACGACGCAGACCTTCTGGAGGCGGGACTCAGTCATGCGGGACCGGATCAGTCACGCGGGACGACGACGTGCAGGAAGCGCGCGGGCGACTGCCGGTCACCTCGCAGATAGACGTACTCCCCAGAGCCGCCGCTCAACACGAGCTGTCCCCGACGGCGCTGCCGCTCCGGCGTCATGTCGTTGACAATGAGGTCGAACGCGATCGACAGATTCTGTTCGCTCTCGCCCTCGGCGTCGCGACCGCCATTGCGCGTGGCGCGCATGGAGTCGAGCGGAATGGCGAAGTGCACGGCGTAGCCCGCATCGCCGCGCGACCACTCCGCCTCAATCGGCACGCCCGTGTGGGAGCCCGCCACTTCCCGCACCCGCACGTCGCGACTCCCTTCGATCGGCACCGCGAGCCACGCGGCGGGCGTCGACCACGCGGACGCGAGGAGGTAGAGCTGCACGCCGTCGCTGTGGATGTCCGGGTGCTCGTTGTCGAGTGCGGGGTCGGGGGCGTCAGCAGGACGAAAGTAAAACCGCTGCTTGTGGACGTCGACATCGATGTGCAGCGCCTCGCCCTCCACGCGCACCGTGATTTCGGCGCTGGGACGCCCGGCCTCCTCCCAGCTCTCCTCGGAGACGCGATACGCGTCGCGACCAAGCTGGAACGCGAGCGTCTGCCCACGAGGGAGCACGAGCGGCATGACCGTCCGAACCGCAGCCGGCGCGTTCGCAGACGATGCGCCCGCAACACGCGGCTGGATGCCCGCGAGATCGATGCTGCTCCGCGCCGAGCCAGCGAACAGGTCGATGTGCCAGGCATCGTCGCATCGCGCGTGCTCGTGTCGCGTGCCGTCCGCCAGATCGACGATGAGCACACCGTCGCGCTCGCGCACGCGCTCGATCGCATCGTCCCATGCCCAGACGGTCGTCACACTTCCACCGCGCCCATGCATGCGAATCATCAGGAAGTCGCGCTCGCCCTGCCCCGGCGCACCGGGCGCCGTCGCGCGCCACCACTCCGTCGAGCCGCTGGCCAACACCCACGCCGCTGCGCCGGTCAACTCCGACGGCGAAAGATGCACGATGGCATCCGATGTGCCCTCGGCGACCTGCGCGTCGTGCACGAAGGCGAAGCCGTCTTCCTCGTCACTGCCACCGGTGAGCGCTGCGGCGCGCCACGGTCCCACGCCATCCACCTCCGCGCGCACGTGCAACGGCAGCTCGAAGCGAATTTCGTTCTCACTCTCCCAGGTTACACGCTCGACCGCATACTCCGGCATGACCACGACCGACCGTGACGCCCGCACGCCAGGGGCAAGCCCGTGCATCGGCACTTCGGCGTCCACCCACCCGGCCGCACCTCGCTCGTCGTACGCCCGGAGCTCGCCATGCGCGCGTCGCTGTGAGCGGCCATCGAACAGCGGCGCATTGTGCGCGAGCGTGCTGCGATACCAGTGCAGTGTGGGATCGACGTACGCGCCGGTGCCCATGTCATCCAACCAGCGCTCGTGCCCGTGCGCCAGCAGGAGATTCAGCCGATCCGGGTGTCCGTGCCCGCCTCCCGAGTGCCCGTAGTCGAGCGCGACGTACATGCGCCCCTCATCACGCCGAAGCACGGCGATCCCCTGCGACTCGAGCAGTGCCGAGCGCGGCGGGACGGATGTGAGCGCGGGTAACCGCAAACGCGCGAGCAGGAGCCCGCGCCAGTTCAGGTCGTCGCGCGTGAGCGCCGAGGCCGGCTCGTTGCGCTCCGCTTCGGCAGTCGAACGCCAGCGGCCGGTGTCGCGCCTCGGTCCATCCCACGAGTAGAGCTCGTGCAGCGCGCCGATGAGCCGCTCGTCGTCGCGCCGTGCGAGCCCGAGCTCGCACGACTCCGCAAAGCGCCACTGTCGGAGGGAGACGGCGAACGCAGAGTCTCGGCGCGAGGGAAACGTGAAATCGGGGAGCGCCGTCGCGAGCGGAGCGGCAAAGCCCTCATCGAACCGGCGAACGAGCTCGGCCGGCAGTTCGAGTCCGGCAC
>DASSNR010000365.1:0-2867 GCA_035687925.1 Gemmatimonadaceae bacterium
GCGAACGCAGGAGTGCGGCGTTGACGACGCTGAAGATCGCCGTGTTCGCACCGAGCCCGAGGGCGAGCGTGAGGACGGCGACGAGCGTGAAGCCGGGACTGCGGCGGAGACGGCGCGCGGCGTAGCGCAGATCGTGGGCAAAGGCATGCATGAGGGAGCTTCTCGGCCGGCGGTCTGAGGATGATCGACCCAGTGCGTCTGCTAAGTGTGCGGCATCAGCTCAGTGGGTCCTGGCTTCGCGAACATCAGGCCGCGCCTTAGGGAAGTGCCGTGCCAGCAGGAGCGACATCTCAAGTGCGGAAATGCCAATGAGATGCCGGTGTGCCGCCTGCTCGAGCGTCGATCGGTATCGTCCGCTTATGGGATCGAACGTCCCGAAAGCGAACACGTGTGTGGCTTCCCCTACCGCCCCAGATAGCGCGCCAACACCGCCTGCCACGCCGGCGCCGTGATCCGCGCGAGCAGCGCGCGATTCAACGGCTCGCGCAGCGGACTCCCCGCCGGCAGCGCGATGCCGTAGTACTGCTGGTCGAACGTCGTCGGCAGCACGTGCAGCATGCCGTGGAAGTGGTTGGTGATCTCGTAGCCAAGAATCGGCGCATCGTACACGACTGCATCGAGCTGGCGGTGCTCGAGCGCGTGCAGTGCATCAAGCGGCGTCGCGAAGGCGCGGAACGGGATGTGATGCGACGTGAGGTACGCAGCGCTCGTCGAGCTCGCGATCGTGCCGACGCGTGCGCTCTCGAGATCATCCGGTCCCTGCACGGGGCCCTGCAACTCTTCGAGCGTGAGCGATGATGTGACGACCGCCGTGAAGCTCGTGATGACGATGATGCCGGCGAGCATCCAGATCATGCTGACGAGGCGCCCGCCGATCGTGCGCGGGACTTTCTCGCCGTAGCCGACGGTCGTCATCGTCTCGGCGGACCACCAGATGCTCGCGCCGATGCCGCGCGCCACACCGCCGCCGAACTGCTCCGGATTGCGCCGGTGCTCGAAGAGCCAGACGAGCATGGCACCGATGAGCAGCAGCAGCGTGAGGCCGATCGCCACCTTGAGAAAGCGGCTCGAGAGGAGCCGCGACACGATGGTGAGCCAGGACGAGTGCTCGGTCGTGGGGACGGCGATGCCGAGGCCTGCCACGTAGAAGGGTTCCGTGAAGTCGAACCGCTGCTCGCGATCGGCGGTGATGGTGAGCGCGGCGACTGCGGCATCGAGCGAGCCGTCGGCGACCCCGTTGAGCAGTCCGTCGAGCGTCGTGTCGCGCAGCACGAAGCGATAGCCCATGTCGCGCGCGACAGCGCGCCAGAGGTCGATGCTGATTCCGCTCCAGTGGCCGTCCGCATCCTTGATGGCGAAGGGCGGCGCCACCTTGGTACCGATGATGAGTGTGCGCGCGGGCGGCGCGGTGTCCTGCGCGACGGCACGCCGAACGGGCGCGAGCGTGAGAGCGAGTGCAACGAGTGCGGCGGTACGCAAGACGCACATCATCCGACTATGGTGACGCGGCGGAGAGGACGCATTGCCCCTCCTGTCTGCCGCGCCGAACGAATCGTTACTCCGCGCGCAGCGCGATCATCGGGTCGACCCTCGTGGCGCGTCGCGCGGGGAGATAGCTCGCGAGCGCGGCGACCGCGGCGAGGAGGACCGCGACGCCGACGAACGTGATCGGATCGGTCGCGCTCACGCCGAACAGGAGATGCGTGATGAGCCGCGCGGCCCCGAGTGCGGCTGCGATGCCGATGACGAGTCCCACGAGCGTGAGCAGCGCGCCCTGTCGCACGACGAGCGACACGACGTGCACCTGCTGCGCGCCGAGCGCCATGCGAATGCCGACCTCACGCGTGCGCTGCGTGACGGCATACGAGATGACACCGTAGAGGCCGATGGCCGCGAGGACGAGTGCGAGCAGACCGAAGACGCCGATCATCGCTGCGCCGAGTCGGCGGGGTTGGAGCTCGGGGCGCATGATGTCCTCGAGTGTCTTCACTTCGGGATACGGCAGGTTGCTCCGCATCGCGAGCAACGTCCGGCGCACGGACGTGATGACCGCGGACGGGTCGCCGGTTGTGCGGATGAGCAACGCGCCGCCGGTGCGGGCCCAATCAGACTGCGCGACCGGGATGAAGAACACTTCGCGCGGCTGCTCGGTAATGGACACGTACTTCGCGTTCGCCGCAACGCCGACCACCACGTGGCATATCTTGAGGTCGCTGATGCACTTGCCGATGGGACTCTCGCCCGGCCAGTACTTGTTCGCGAACGCTTCGTTCACGATGGCCACGGGCAAACTCCCCTCGCGATCGGCGGCGCTGAAGTCGCGCCCCTGCAGGATGCGCGTGCCGATGGTCGCGAAGTAGGCGGGTCCCCCGAACTCGGTGATCGCCGACTCGTCGTCGGAGGTCGACGTGCGGCCGGGGATCTTGTAGCCCATCCCGTAGGTGTTGCCGTCCATCGGCGGCGACATCGTCGTCGTCACACTGGCGACACCGGGAAGGGCGCGGACGCGCCCGAGTGCCCGCTCGTAGAACGGGCCCGCCATGCTGTCGGGGAAGCCGACGCTCGCGAGATCGAGTTGCGCGAAGACCAGATGATCGACATCGAAGCCCGGATCGGTCGCCTGCACGTTGCGCAGGCTGTGCACGAAGAGGCCAGCGCCGGTGAGGAGCAGTACCGCGAGCGCGACCTGTGTCACCATGAGCATCGAGCGCAGGCGCGAGCGCCGGTCCGTGCCTTCGCGCGTCCCTTCCTTCATGGCGACGGCGAGCTGGGTGCGCGATGCGCTGAGCGCCGGGGCAAGCCCGAAGAGCATGCCGCAGATGACGGCCGCCGCCACGGCGAAGATGAGCACGCGCCCTTGCGCGAAG
>DASSNR010000368.1:0-17563 GCA_035687925.1 Gemmatimonadaceae bacterium
GGCCGGGACTCGGCACTCGGGACTCGGGACCGGCCTCGGGGGTGAGGGCTCGCTCGCCACGAGCCGTGCCGAGTCCCGAGTCCCGAGTCCCGAGTCCCGCAAAGTCGTACGCTCCTCGATGCACTCCCACATCGCTCACGATCGCCGTCACCAGTTCGGCGGGCGTGACATCAAACGCGGGGTTCTCGACCGGCACGCCATCGGGGACGGTGACGCGACCGAAGCCGCGAGCGATCTCATCGCGCGCGCGTTGCTCGATCACGATCTGATCGCCTGACGCCAGCGTGGAGTCGAACGTCGACGTCGGCGCCGCGACGTAGAACGGGACGTCGTGATGGCGCGCCAGCACAGCGACGCCGTACGTGCCGATCTTGTTGGCGACATCGCCGTTGGCCGCGATGCGATCGGCGCCGACGATGCAGAGGTCGACCTGATGCGCGCGCATCAGGCTCGCCGCCATGTTGTCGGTGATCACGCGGACGGGGATGCCAGCGCGCGCGAGCTCCCACGCGGTGAGCCGGCTCCCCTGCAGCAGTGGACGCGTCTCGTCGACCAGTACCTCGACGCGCCGACCCGACTCGGCGGCCAGATAGATGGGCGCGAGCGCCGTGCCGATTCCGCTCGTTGCGAGCGCGCCTGCGTTGCAGTGCGTGAGGATGCGCGCGCCATCGGAGATGAGCGCGAGCCCGTGCTCTCCGATGCGACGACACATCGCGCGGTCTTCGTCGAGGATCGCGGTCGCTTCGCGATGCAGAGCGTCGAGCAGCGCCTGGGGATCACCGTCGACGCACGCGGCGCGCGCGAGCATGCGATCGATCGCCCATGGCAGGTTCACAGCGGTGGGACGCGTGGCGCGGATGCGCGAGGCGTGCTCGCGCAGTCTGGCGCGAAGCGCGTCCATCCCCTCGCCGTCATGCTGCCGCAACGAGACGGCGAGCCCCATCGCGCCGGCCACGCCGATCGCCGGGGCACCACGCACTGCCAGCCGAGCGATCGCGTCGCACACGTCATCGAGCGTGCGGAGATCGCGCTCCTCGTAGCGCTCCGGGAGAAGCGTCTGATCGATGATGCGGACCGCATCGCCCGCCGGAGACCAACGAACGGCTTCGATGGGGGGCACGAGGGAAACGTAGGGACGAGAGGGGGGCGTGTACAGAGTGAGTCAGTAGGTCAGTAGGTCAGTGGGTCAGACACAACTCGGACGGTTGTCATTCCGAGCGCGAGCGAGGAATCTCGGCCTGGCGAGTAGAGATCCCTCGCTCCGCTCGGGATGACAACCGTCGGGGGAATCCCTCACTCCGCTCGGAATGACAACCGTCCGAGTTGTGTCTGACCCACTGACCTACTGATCTACTGACCCACTTTCTCTCACGCCGCCGCCAGGTCTTCCGGTCTGATCCGCCGGCGACGCTCGGGGAAGTAGCGATCGAGGAAGCGGATGAGAGCGTGTTCCTCGGATTCGTGAACGGAGAGCGGGCGATGCATGTGGGCGACGGGCTTCGGCGTGATCGTGTTGCCGGCGTCGAGGTAGCGCGCGATCACGATCGGGTGGACGTACGACTTTCGGCAGATGGCGGGCGTGTTGCCCAGCTCGGCCGCGACGAGGCGCACGGCGAGCACCACGTTGCGCTTCGCCTCCCGGTCACTGGCGGGCGCGCCGAGATCCGACAGCACCGTCGCGACGCGCAACGTCCCACCCCACGTGCGGAAGTCCTTCGCACTGTAGCGCACGCCCGTGATCTCGCGCACGTACTCGTTCACGTCGCGCGCGGTGAGGTTGTTCCACTCGCCGCCGGCACGGTAGCGGAAGAGACGCCGCCCGGGTGCGCGCAGCAGCTCCTCCATGAAGCGCGCGAGGGCTGCGTCGACGACGACCTGACGATGAGGGATCGAGCCCTTCCCCACGTACGTGAAGATGATCGCGTCGCCCTCCACGCGGACATGGCGCTTGTGCATCGTGGCGATGCCGAAGGTGCGGTTCTCGCGCGCGTAGCGCTCGCTGCCCACGCGGAAGAAGCCTTCGCCGAGTAATCGCACGACAGCGGCCGCCACGCGCTCACGCGTGAGAGTCGTCGCCTGGAAGTCGTGCCGGATGCGCTCCCGGATCTGCGGCAGGTGGCGGGCGAGGCGGCGCACGCGGTAGTACTTGCGCTGCTCGGCGCGCTGGATGGCGCGCGCGTGATAGCGGTACTGCTTGCGCCCCTTGGCGTCGATCCCCCACGCCTGGATGGCGGAGCGCGGGTTCTCGGCGATGCGGACCTCGCGCCAGGCGGGCGGAACGCGGAGTGCGTCGATCCGCGCGAGGACCTCGGCGTCACGCACGGAGCGTCCGTGCGCATCCTGATAGCGGAACCCGCCCTTCTTCCCCCCGCGCCTCGTGATCCAGTGCTGCACAGCCATCTCGGGTGAGCCCCGAGCAAAAAGCAGTCCGCGCGCTTACATTCTCAAACGACACGCGACCTCAATTCGACTCTCGCCCGACCGCGCATGTCCTTCACTACCATCACGTTCACGGTCCGCGATGCGACCGCGACGATCACCGTCAACCGCCCCGACAAGCTCAACGCGCTCAACGACGCGACGATCACGGAGCTGGGCGAAGCGATCGACCAGATCGAGACGCGCGAGGATGTGCGGGGTGTGATCGTGACGGGCGCGGGGAACAAGGCGTTCGTGGCCGGCGCCGATATCGCAGAGCTGGCGACGCAGGGCCCGCTCGATGGGAAGCGACGCGCACAGCGCGGCCAGGAGATCTTTTCGCGCTTCGAGCGCTCGCGGAAGCCCGTGATCGCCGCGGTGAACGGCTTCGCGCTGGGCGGCGGGTGCGAGCTCGCGCTCGCGTGCCACATCCGCATCGCATCCGACACCGCGCGCTTCGGGCTCCCCGAGGTCAAGCTCGGTATCGCGCCTGGATACGGCGGCACCCAACGCCTGCCGCGGCTCGTCGGCAAGGGGCGAGCGCTCGAGATGATCCTGACGGCCGAGATGATCGACGCCGCGGAAGCGTATCGCATCGGACTCGTGAACAAGGTGGTGCCGGCCGCCGAGCTGCTCGGCGCGGCGGAGGCGATGCTCGGGAAGATCCTGGCGCAGGGGCCGACCGCAGTCGCGCTCGCCATCGAAGCGGTGAATCGCGGACTCGACACGACGGTCGAGGAAGGGCTCGTGCTCGAGGCCAACCACTTCGGCCTGCTCGCGTCCACCGAGGACATGCGGGAAGGGATGCGCGCCTTTCTCGAGAAGCGCGCTGCACACTTCACGGGGCGGTGAGCCGCGTCGGATGATGGTGCCGGTATGATGACCATGGCGGCAATGCCCGGCGCGGCGCATGGTGCACGCGCGTGGCTGCACCGGCTCTCCATCCGCGCCTTCCGCAACCTCGCGCGTGTGGATCTCACACCGGCCGCCGAAGGGATGGCGGTAATCGGTGAGAACGGGCAGGGGAAGAGCAATCTGCTCGAGGCCATCTACTATCTGCAGATCCTTCGCTCGTTCCGCGGCGCGCGCGATCGCGAGCTGGTTGGCTTCGGCGCTCCGGGCTTCCATCTCTCGGCCGATGTGCACGGCGCGCGCGCCCGGGAGGTGGCGGTCGGCTTCGAGCGCACGGGCGGGCGCAAGCGCGTGCTGCTCGACGGCGGCGAGCCCGAGCGGCTCATCGATGCGCTCGGCGCCTTCCCCGCCGTGATCTTCTCGCCGCAGGATGCGGTGCTCGTATCCGGCGCGCCGAGCGCTCGTCGTCGCTATCTGGACATTCTGCTGTCGCTCACCTCGCCATCGTACCTCACCGCGCTGCAGCGCTACCGCGCGGCGCTGGTTCGGCGGAACGCCGCCATGCGCGCGGCGTCACGGCACGACGCGGAGGCGAAGGTCGCCGTGTGGGAGCCCGCGCTCGCCGAGCATGGGGCGCGACTGTGGAGCGCGCGACGCGACTGGGTGGCGCGGCACGCGGAGCAATATGCGTCGCTGTGCGCGGCGATCGGCGAGCACGGCACGGCGCGCATGCGCTACGTGAGCACGCTGGAGCCAGGCGACGATCCCGAGCGCACGCTCCGCGAGGTGCTCGAGCGCAAGCGGCCGCTCGACATGCGACGCGGACTCACGCACGTCGGACCGCATCGCGATGACCTGGAGCTCACGCTCGCGGACGGCGGCGTCGCGCACGACCTGCGGACCTACGGATCGGCAGGACAGCAGCGCACCGCAGCCATCGCGCTCCGGCTGCTCGAGGCAGCAACGCTGCGCGCGCGCACCGGCTCCGAGCCGCTGGTGCTGCTCGACGATCCATTCGCCGAGCTCGACGTGCGGCGCGCCTCGCGCATCCTCGAGCTGCTCGACGCCGAGGGGCGCGGGCAGACGGTGCTCGCAGTCCCCCGCGCCTCGGATATTCCCTCCGACCTCACGCGGCTCGAGCGTTGGCACATCGCCGGTGGCGCGCTCACACGAGCGGAGCGATGAGCGAGCGACGGAGTAAGCCGCAGAAGATCGGCGACGCGCTCACGAGCTTCCTCACCGAGTCGGGGCTCGCGGAGCGCGTGGAGCAGGCGACCGTCATCCCGGAATGGCCGTCGCTCGTGGGTGAGCAGATTGCCGCAGTGACGGAGCCGTTGTCGATCTCGCGCGACGGCACGTTGTTCGTGGCGGTGCGCACGAATGCGTGGATGACGGAGCTCTCGCTCATGGAGCCGCAGCTGCTGCGCGCGCTGAACGCCAAGCCCGGGCGCACGCGGGTGCGGAGCATTCACTGGCGGTTGATGCGGGGCTGAGCCGCTGGTCGTCGCGCAACCCTGACGCCATATTCCCTATGCTGTAGAGGAACGCCACTCCTGGCGTCTCCGCACGGATTCCCCCGCTACCTCACCCGAGGACCATGCGATCCCATCTCACCATCATCGCCACCGCGCTCGCGCTGCCCGTCGTCGCGAGTGCGCAGCAGGCGAGACGCGCCGCGTCGCATCCAGCGGACGGCGTCGTTCCACTTCCCGCCACCACGCTCCCGCTCAAGCATACGCCGAAGTCCACGGGCGCGGCGATCACCGCCGCCGATCTCATGACGCGGCTCTACATCTTCGCCGACGACTCGATGCAGGGGCGCGAGGCGGGGACGCTCGGCAACGTGAAGGGGACCGATTACATCGCCGGCGAGATCAAGAAGATGGGGCTCGTCCCCGCCGGTGATGACGGCACCTACTTCCAGACGATCCCGTTCAAGACGCGCACGCTCGCCGAGAATCCGACGTTCACGGTGGGCGGCACGTCGCTCGTCGCGTTCACGGACTACCTGCCGCTCGGGCCATCGTCGCTCGAGAACGCGTCAGTACCAGTCGTGTTCGCCGGCGAGCTCGGCGATTCGGCCCACGCCCTCTCGGCCGATCAGGTCAAGGGGAAGCTCGTCGTCTACTCGCTGCCCGGCGAAGAGAACATGCGCCGTGTGCGGCGCGGTGTGACGCCGCCGGAAGGGGCGGCCGCCGTCGCCGTCGTGTCGTTCGACAGCATACCGGCCCGGTTCGCCCAGTTCTACCAGCGGCCGCGCACATTCCTCGACGACCAGTCGGAGAGCACGCCCGCCGAGCCGCCGGAGTTCCTGCTGACGAAGAGTGCGGCGGCGAAGCTGTTCACCGCCCCGCTCGACTCGCTCACGCCCGGGACCGCGGGCGCGACCGCCGAGATCAACGTCGCCTACAAGGTCGAGCCGGTCCCCTACCCCGCGCGCAACGTGGTCGGGATCATTCCGGGGAGCGATCCCAAGCTCAAGGCCGAGTACGTCGCCGTCGGTGCGCACAACGATCACATCGGGATGAACGGGCGGCCGGTGGATCACGATTCGCTTCGCATCTGGAACCACTGGGTGCGTCCCGAGGGCGCGGACGATGGCGGGAAGCAGGCGACACCGGAGGAACAGGAGAACGTCGATGCGCGACTCGCCGCCTACCGGGCGAAGCATCCCGGTACCGCCCGCGAGGATTCGATCGACAACGGTGCGGATGATGACGGCTCCGGCTCCGTGTCGGCGCTCGAGATCGCGCAGAAGATCGCCTCGATGAAGGTGAAGCCGAAGCGGTCGATGCTCTTCGTCTGGCACGTGGGCGAGGAGAAGGGGCTGCTCGGCTCACGCTATTTCACCGATCACCCGACGGTGCCCCGCGACTCGATCGTCGCACAGCTCAACATGGACATGGTGGGGCGCGGCGACGCATACGACGAGACCGGGCGGACGAAGGCCGGCGTCCCCATTCACGGGGGTGACCACTACCTGCAGCTCGTCGGCTCGCGTCGCCTCTCGACCGAGCTGGGTGATCTGATCGAGAAGGTGAACAAGGAGGACCACCACAACATGGTCCTCGACTACTCGATCGACGCGAACGGGCATCCGGCGAACATCTACTGCCGCAGCGACCACTACGAGTACGCGCGCTACGGCATCCCGATCACGTTCTTCACCACGGGGCTCCACTCGGACTACCACCAGGTGACGGACGAGCCGGAGTACATCGACTACGCCCACATGGCGCGCGTGGCGAACTTCGTGGAAGACATCGCGGTCCACGTGGCCGACATGGATCACCGCCCGGTGGTCGATCATCCGAAGCCGGATCCGAAGGGGGTGTGTAGGCAGTAGAGGGAGGTGGTCAGTTCGAAGGTTATGAGCTGTGAGCTATGAGCTTTGGGCTCTGTGTTTGGCCATGAGCACAGGCATCGTCGATGCCTCCAACTCACAGCCCAGAGCTCAAAGCTCATAGCTCATAACACCCTACCGCCGCCCACTGCCCGCTTCCAGTCTAAACCCTTGATTTCCAATCAATTGCGTGGCAAATTTAGTGTGCTGTAGCCGATGAAAGACCGGGCGGAGTTTCGGTGTTTCTTCGCTATCGTTTCACGCGAATTTTCAGGTGGATATGGCCAAGACTGCGACGAAGCCGGCGCAATACGATGCCGGGCAAATTCAGGTGCTCAAGGGGCTCGAGGCGGTGCGGAAGCGCCCGGGCATGTATATCGGCTCCACATCCGGCCGCGGGCTGCATCACCTGGTCTACGAGGTCGTCGACAACTCGATCGACGAGGCAATGGCCGGGTACGCCGACCGCGTCGAGGTCACCATCCATCAGGACAACTCGATCACCGTGTCCGACAACGGGCGCGGGATCCCGGTGGATATCCACCCGACGGAAAAGATGCCCGGCGTCGAGCTGGCCATGACCGTGCTGCACGCGGGCGGGAAGTTCGACAAGAGCAGCTACAAGGTGTCGGGCGGACTGCACGGCGTCGGCGTGTCGGTGGTCAACGCGCTCTCCGAGCAGGTCAAGGTGTGGGTGAAGCGCGACGGGCAGGAGCACTACATGGACTTCGCCCGCGGCGTGACCGTGAACAAGCTCAAGGCCGGCCGCAAGGTGGCCAAGAACGACACGGGGACCACGACGTGGTTCAAGCCCGACGGCACGATCTTCACCGAGCTCGTCTACGACTACTCCATCCTGGCCGCGCGGCTCCGCGAGCTCGCGTTCCTGAACAAGGGCCTCGAGATCTCGCTGCACGACGAGCGTGAGGGGCAGAAGAAGAACGAGACGTTCCACGCCAAGGGCGGGCTCAAGGAGTTCGTCTCCTTCCTGAACACGAACAAGAAGCCGCTGCACGCCGAGATCGTGTCCATCGAGACCGAGAAGGATGACATCGGGATCGATCTCGCGCTTCAGTACAACGACTCCTACGCCGACAACATCTTCGCCTTCGTGAACAACATCAACACGCACGAAGGCGGCACGCACCTCACCGGCTTCAAGAGCGCCCTCACGCGCGTGATCAACGACTACGCGAAGAAGGGGAATTTCCTCAAGAAGGCGGACTTCACGCTCTCCGGCGACGACGTGCGCGAAGGGCTCACGGCGGTGCTGTCGGTGAAGGTGCGCGAGCCGCAGTTCGAGGGGCAGACCAAGACGAAGCTCGGTAACTCCGAGGTCGAGGGCGCCGTGCGGAGCGTGGTGCTCGAGCTGCTCGGGCAGTACTTCGAGGAGCACCCGCGCGTGGCGAACGTGGTCGTCGAGAAGGCGGTGTCGGCGGCGCGTGCGCGTGAAGCGGCGCGCAAGGCGCGCGACCTCACCCGTAAGAAGTCGGCGCTCGACGTCGGCAACCTGCCGGGGAAGCTCGCCGACTGCTCGCTCTCCGATCCGTCGCTGTGCGAGCTCTACCTGGTCGAGGGCGACTCGGCCGGCGGCTCGGCCAAGCAGGGGCGCGACCGGATGTTCCAGGCGATCCTGCCGCTCCGCGGGAAGATCATCAACGTCGAGAAGGCGCGCATCGACAAGGTACTGTCGAACGAGGAGATCCGGACGATCATCACCGCGATCGGGTCGGGGATCAAGGAAGAGTTCTCGATCGACAACGCGCGCTACCACAAGATCATCATCATGACGGACGCGGACGTCGACGGCGCGCACATTCGCACGCTGCTTCTCACGTTCTTCTTCCGCCAGATGCCCGAGCTCATCGACGCCGGCTTCGTCTACATCGCGCAGCCACCGCTCTATCGAGTGGCGAAGGGGAAGGAAGAGTACTACGCGTACGACGAGTCGGAGCGCGAAGCGCTCTCGGCCCGCCTCGGCAACGGCGACGGCCGCGGGAGCGTCACCATCCAGCGCTACAAGGGACTCGGCGAGATGAACCCCGACCAGCTCTGGAAGACCACGATGGACCCCGAGCGGCGCACGGTGCTCAAGGTGGACATGGAGGATGCAGTCCGCGCCGATCAGATCTTCCAGACGCTCATGGGCGACGCCGTCGAGCCGCGGCGCCAGTTCATCGAGGAGAACGCGAAGTTCGTCCGGAACCTGGATATCTGACGAGACGCTGTACCGCGCACCTGCGGAAGCGGCTCGGACGCCAACGGGGCGCTCTCACACGAGAGCGCCCCGTTTCGCATCTGTGGCCACGCTTCCTAGCTGAGCATTGTCGCGCAGGTCGAGCACAATCGCGCACACCGAGCCCGGATGCGTAGCTCGATCGTCGGCGCCGGATCACGCCGGACTGTACGCCTCCACCCCCGCCGCGGTCACGCGGTGCGAGATGAGCGGCAGCGGATGCTCGGCCTCGTCCGCGATACGGATCGCGTCGCGCAATGCGGCGCAGCCCGCGTCGATCCCTGCCGCGTCGCGCGCGAAGACGGTGGCGAGCGGCTCCCCTGCTTCCACCCAGTCGCCCGGCCGTGCGGTGATGACGAAGCCGACCGTGGGGTCGACGACGTCCTCCATACGCGTGCGGCCGCCGCCCAGCGCGACGAGCCCGCGTCCGATCGCGCGGGGCTCCACCTGCGCGATGAAGCCGCGGCGCGGGGCCTCGAACAGCTCGCACGCCTGCGCCTGCGGCAGCACCGCGGGATCCTCGACGACGCCAGGGTTCCCGCCCTGGGCTTCGATGATCTCCTGCAGCTTCTCGGCGGCGCGTCCGGTGGAAACGGCGACCTCCATCTGCCGGCGCGCATCGTCGTGCGATGACGCCGCATCGGCAAGCAGCATCATCTCGGCGCCGAGCGCATACGTCACCTCCATGAGATCGGGCGGCCCTTCCCCCCTGAGCGCGAGGATCGCCTCTTCCGTCTCCAGTGCATTCCCCACGGCGCGCCCGAGTGGACGATCCATGGCGGTGAGGAGCGCGACGACGGGGCACCCGTGGTCGGCGCCAAGCGAGATCATCATCCGTGCGAGCTCGGCGCCGCGCTCCAGCTCGGGGAGAAACGCACCCGATCCGCGCTTGATGTCGAGCACGAGTCCGGTGAGCCCCTCCGCGAGCTTCTTGCTCATGATGCTCGCCGCGATGAGGGGGAGCGACTCGATGGTCGCCGTCGCATCACGGAGTGCATACATCCTGCGGTCGGCGGGCGCGATCTCGCTCGTCTGTCCCATGAGCGCGCACCCCACGCGTTCGAGCTGCGCGCGGGCTTCGGCGAGCGAGAGGTTGGTGCGCATGCCGGGGATCGCCTCGAGCTTGTCGAGCGTGCCACCGGTGTGTCCGAGCCCACGCCCCGACATCATCGGCACGAGCACGCCGAGCGAGGCGATGAGCGGCGCGATGACGAGCGAGACCTTGTCGCCGACGCCGCCGGTGGAATGCTTGTCGACGCGCGGCGCCGCAAGCCCGGTGAGATCGAGCGAGCGTCCGCTGCACAGCATTGCGTCCGTGAGCGCGCTCGTTTCGATTCGATCGAGCCCCTGCAGACAGATCGCCATGAGAAAGGCGGCCATCTGGTAGTCGGGAACGTGACCGGCGGCGTAGGCATTCATGAACGCACGCCACTCGCCCGGCTCGATGCGTAATCCGTCTCGTTTTCGCTCGATCAGGCGGTAGGCGAGCATTGACCGGTTCACGGGGTAATTCTACCTTCTCGGCGAGAGGCAACGCCGACGAGGCGGAGACGAGCCCTTCCCACGTCTCCATTCAACGGACCCCAAATGTCGGAGTTTTCATGCGCGTTCGCTACCTCGTACTCGGTGTCTCCGTGCTCATCGCGAATCGCGCGACCGCGCAGAGCACGAGCGATTCCACCAAGCCGCCCACGCGTGACTCGATGACGACCGTCACGCGAGACACGATCATGCCGCCGCACACGGCGATGCCCGTGGCCGGCGCGCGCACGAATGCCCACACGGTCGCCGGTGAGATTGCGCTCGGCGATTCCGCGGCCGCCGCGCTCGCGGCGCCGTCCGTCTCGCTGGCGCACTACAAGGCGGCACTCGCGCTCGATTCCACGAATTACGTCGCGCTCTGCGGCGCCTCACGTGATGCGGTGGCCGCGGCGGAGTTCGATGAGAACAAGACCGAGCAGCGCGACCTGTTCGCGGAGGGAGAGCGCTATGCCCGGCAGGCGGTAGCCGTCAAGCCGAACGATCCCGAAGGTCACTTCTATCTCGCGCGCGCATTGGGCCGCGTGGCACTGACGAAGGGGAAGAAGGATCGCGTGAAGTACGGGAAGGAGGTGTACGAGCAGGCGCAGGAAGCGCTCAAGCTCAACCCCAACCATCCCGGTGCGCTGCACGTGATGGGGATGTGGAACGCGGAGGTCATGAGCCTCAGCGGCTTCTCACGCTTCATGGCGAAGACGTTCCTGGGCGGCGGCATCCTCGGGAAGGTCTACCTCGACACCAACCAGCCCGACAAGGCGCGCGCGCAGTTCGAGCTGGTGCTGAACGGTGCACCGACGGAGTACAACGATCGGCACTACAAGGAGGAGGCGGCGCAGGCGCTGGAGGGGATCAAGAAGTGAGGAGCTGTGAGCGTTGAGCTGTGAGCTGTGGGTTGTGAGCGGGCTGTGAGCCAGAGGCGTTCTCGATCTTCGTGCTCAGAACCAGACTCACAGCCCAGAGCTCAGAGCTCACAGCCCTAATTCCCACTGACTCCCCCCTCACCAGATTCTCCTTCTCCCCTTCGCTACCGCGTCCTCCGCGGCCCAGCGGCTGCGGGTCATGCCGCGGCGCACCGACTTGCGGCCGCGACGCGCGAGCCAGCGGAGCTCGTCGCGCAGATCGTCCCAGCCGTCGGCGGCACGGTCGCTCAGGCCCTTCGCGCGATCGCCGAGCTCCTTGGCTTGCTCACCGATCAATTCGCGCGTATCCTCCCCAGGTCGGGGGGCGAAGAGCAGGCCGGCAGCCGCACCGAGGGCCGCACCGAGCGCGAACCCCATCCCGAAGACGCCGATTCTTCCCCAGTCGTACTCCGCGTCCTCGTCGTAGCCAATTGATCGTTCGCTGGCCCTGTCTCCGCGCTGGCGATCCTCAGCAAACTCGGGCCGCTCTCCGGCCTCATACCAGTCTGACCCACCAGGGCGCCGGCGGGTAAATTCACTGGAGCGGGACATGATGCGCGACTCCTATAGCTGGTGGTAAGAATTTTGCTGCGCACGCCGTTCGCGAATGCCTTCTCCGATGGACCGGCACTCGTGGCGGCTGGAGCGACTCGTTCTGAAGCGAGCCGCTACATTCTATGCACGCTTTGGGCCCGACGGCCCGTTTCGGAGCACGTGCTCCCCGCGTCTCGCGGAGACATTGATATCAGCCGACACGTCACGGCCCTGAGGACACGCATGAACACGAACGGCAAAACAGTGTTGCTGGTGGAAGATAACGAAGACAATCGCATCGTTTACTCCACGATCCTCCAACACTTCGGCTACAAGGTGATGGAGGCATTGAACGGCGAAGAAGGGATCGCGAAGGCGCGTGCGGAAAAGCCTGATCTGATCCTGATGGATATCTCCATTCCGGTGATCGATGGGTGGGAGGCGACGCAAGTTCTGAAGCGCGATCCGGACACACGCGACATCCCGATCATCGCCCTCACCGCGCACGCGTTGGCGTCGGACCGCGAGAAGGCGATGGAAGTCGGATGTGACAGCTACCTGGCCAAACCCTGCGAACCGAAAGCCGTGGTGAGTGAAGTTGAGAAGTTCATCGGAAAGGGTGATGGCCGGTGACGCGAGACCGGCGGCGCGTGTCCTGATCGTCGACGATCACCCGGACAACGTCGAAATTCTCCGGGCCCATCTGGAGGCGAGCGGTTATCGCACGATGACCGCCACGGATGGCGAGGAGGCGCTCGAGCTGGTCGCCGAGTGCCCCCCCGATCTCATCCTGCTCGACGTCATGATGCCGCGCCTCGATGGCAACGAGGTAGCGCGGCGCATCAAGGCGGATCGAAGCCTCCCCTTCATCCCGATCATCATGCAGACCGCGCTCGACTCGGTGGCGAGCAAGGTCGAGGGGTTGGGTGCGGGCGCGGACGACTACATCACCAAGCCCGTCAACTACGTGGAGCTCGAGGCGCGCATCCGCTCCATGTTGCGCATCAAGGCCTTGCAGGACGAGGTGCAGCAGCGCGAGCGCGACCTCGCGCGCGCAAACTCCGAGTTGCACAAGATGGCGGTGACCGATGGCCTCACCGGCCTCTTCAACCGTCGGCATCTCGAGGAACGGTTGCGCGAGATGTTCGAGCACTCGGCGCGGCTGCACGAACCGCTCTCGTGCGTGATGGCGGACATCGACCACTTCAAGGCGATCAACGACCGCTACGGGCACCAGGTGGGGGACGAAGTGCTCAAACAGCTCGCGATGCTGCTGCGCCGGGTAGCGCGCGAGATGGACCGTGTGGGTCGGTACGGCGGCGAGGAGTTCATGGTCATTCTGCCCGGCACCGTGCTGGACGCCTGCGTGACGTTCGCCGAGCGGGCGCGTCAAGAAGTGGCGGACCACGTGTTCACGTTCGATGGGGGGACGCTGCGCGCGACAATGAGCTGCGGCGTCGCGGCGTGGCCGCACCCCCGGATCGCGGAACGCGACGAGCTGGTGAAAGCGGCGGATGATGCGCTGTATGTCGCGAAGGCATTGGGCCGGAACCGCGTGGTCCGCTTCGACAGCGCCGAGTTCAACGCGCACACCGAGAACGCGGATGACCATCACGGACACGGAGCGGCGGCAGGACGTTTCACTACAGACCGGGCCTGACGATCGCGTCAGGTACCTCGAGTCGCGCGTCGCCGAGCTGGAGCGGGAACGCGATCACCTCGTCGCCATTGTCGACATCCTCCAGCAGGCCGCCACAGCTCCGCACTTCGCGGACATCCTGCAAACGATCGTGCGCAACCTCGGCCGCGTGTTCGGGCTCGAGCGGTGCTCCATCTACCTCAGCACCGACCGGCACGACGTGCGGCTGGTCGCGAGCTATGACGATCCGAACATCGACAATCTGATCGTCGACCTGGAGCGGTACCCCGAGCTCAAGCGCGCCTTCGACTCCGGCGAAACGGTGTTCATCCCCGATGCCACGGCCGAACCGATGCTCGAGAACATGCAGGTCATGTTCGGCCTCCGGAACATCTGCTCTATCGTCGTGGTGCCGATCCGATGGCGCAGCGCCGTGATCGGCGCGATCTTCCTGCGCACCGAGCGCGACGCGACGCCGTTCACGGAACGCGACATCCACTTCTGCCAGGTGATTGCGTCGCTGACGGCGACCGCGCTGAGGAAAGCGTACGAGGCGGGGGGCGGGAAGCGGAGTGAGCTATGAGCTTTGAGCGGTGAGCTGTGGGCTGTGAGCGGGCTATGAGCCAACGGCGTCCGTGATCTCCGTGCTCACAACCCAGCTCATCACCCAAAGCTCACAGCTCAGAGCTCCCAGCCCCTTCCGCTTCCCGCCCCCCGCGCCCCGCAGTAAGATGCAGTCCGCATGACTGCACCCCTCGCCGAGCTCGCCGCACGGGCGAATGAGCTGCGCCGGCAGATCCGCCGCGCGAACTACCAGTACTACGTACTCGATCAGCCGGAGATCTCCGACCGAGAGTATGACCTCATGTTCCGCGAGCTGCGGGACATCGAAGGCGCGCATCCCGAGTTGCGCACACCGGACTCCCCTACCCTGCGCGTCGGCGCGCCGCCGCAGAGCCAGCTCGCAAAGCACGAGCATCTCGTTCCCATGCTCTCGCTCGCCAACGCGTTCAACGACGACGAGCTGCGCGAGTGGGAGGAGCGGCTCAAGCGCCTCGTGGATGATGCGATCGCGCGCGACGGGTACACGGCCGAGCTCAAGATCGACGGCGCAGCGGTGAGCCTCACGTACGAGAACGGTGTGCTCGTTACCGGATCCACGCGCGGCAACGGACGGATCGGCGAGGAGGTGACGCCGAACCTGCGTACGGTGCGCGACGTCCCGCTCCGCCTCGACACCGACGATCCGCCGCGCCTCGTGGAGATCCGCGGCGAGGTGTACATGCCCTTCGATCGCTTCGAGCGGTTGAACGAGGCACGCGTCGCAGCGGAGGAGCCGGTATTCGCCAATCCGCGGAACGCCGCGGCGGGCTCGCTCAGGCAGCTCGACCCCGGGATCACGGCGCAGCGGCCGCTCCGCTTCTTCGGCTACGCCGTCTCGGCGCCGCGCAACGTCGAGCTGCCGTTCGCCACGCAGTGGGAGCTGCTCGATACGCTCGTGCAGTGGGGCGTGCCCGTCGAGCCGCACCGCACCAAGTGCGCATCGCTCGGCGACGTGATCGCCTTCGTCGAGACCGTGGAGTCACGCGTGCGCGCGGAGCTCAACTTCGGGATCGACGGCGTGGTCGTCAAAGTGAACTCGCTCGCGCTGGAAGATGAGCTGGGGACGATTGGCGGACGCGAGCCACGGTGGGCCATCGCGCGCAAGTTCGCGCCGGACATTGCCGAGACACGGCTGCTTGCGATCGAGGTGAACGTGGGACGGACGGGCGTCGTCACGCCGTTCGCCATGCTCGAGCCCGTGGACATCGGCGGCGCCGTCGTGCGGCTCGCGACGCTGCACAACGAGGACTATATCCGCGCGAAGGATCTGCGAGTGGGCGATTGGGTGCAGGTGAAGCGCGCGGGCGAAGTCATCCCCCAGGTGATCGGTCCGATCCCGGAGCGGCGCACCGGCGATGAGAAGGCGTGGCACATGCCGAAGCGGTGCCCGCGGTGCAACACACCGCTCGAGCGCGAAGAGGAGGAGGCTGGCGTCTACTGCCCGAACGTCGCCTGCCCGGGACGCCAGCTCGAGGGGCTCGTGCACTTCGCGTCGCGCGGCGCGATGGACATTCGCGGGCTCTCGTACGCGCGCATCCAGCAGCTGATCGAGACCGGGCTCGTGCGCGATGCGGCCGACCTGTTCACGCTCCGCGCCGAGCAGCTCGTGCCGCTCGAGGGATTCGGCGAGAAGAGCGCCGAGAACCTGATCGCGGCACTCGAGGAAGCGAAGACGCGGCCGCTGTCGCGGCTCATCAATGCACTGGGGATCCGACATGTGGGCACCGCCGCGGCGCAGCTCCTCGCCCGGCAGTTCTGCACGCTCGACGACCTCGCCGACGCCACCGCCGAGCAGATCGGCGCGGTACGTGGGATCGGCGACATCATTGCGCGCTCGGTCGAGTCGTACTTCGACAACCATACGACGACGAAGCTGATCGAGAAGCTGCGGAAGGCGGGCGTCAACTTCACGGAGCCGCGCGCGGCGACGGCGGGGAGTTCCCTCGCGGGGGCGACGGTCGTCATTACAGGAACCCTCCCTACCATGTCGCGCACGGAGGCGACGGAGCTCGTCGAGTCGCAAGGGGGACACGTCGTCAACTCGGTGTCGAAGTCCACGACGTTTCTCGTCGCGGGGATGGACGCCGGGAGCAAGCTCGCCAAGGCCCAGGCGCTGGGGATCGAGGTCATCGACGAGGCCGAGCTCTTGCGCCGCATGGGACAGCAGCCCTAGATACGCTCATGCCTGACACCATGGATTTCACCGGCCATCACCTGGTCGCCCTCAGCGAGAGCACGCTCGGCGCACTGCGCACCGCGCTGCTCACCGACGCTGATCCATCCGCCGCGGCCGCCGCGCTGCAGGACGCGGGCTACGCGGGCGGCGACGACGTATTCATCGCCTTCCGCGACTGGCTGGAGCGGCGCGATCGGGGTGAGCCCGACGCGCTCGGCGTCAACATGTTCGCCGCACTCGCGTCCCAGTTCTTCCGCGAGATCGGGTGGGGGACGGTCGCCATCGGTTCGCTGCACGACGCGGTCGCCACGATCGACTGTGACGATTGGCGCGAAGCGAATGCCGCGCAGGGTCAGGATCAACCGAGCTGCCATCTCACCACAGGTCTCCTCGCCAACTTCTTCGGCCACGTGTCCGACACACCGCTCGCCGTGCTCGAGGTGGAGTGCCGCTCGATGGGTCACGCTCGCTGCCGCTTCCTCCTCGGCAGCACGGAGGTCATGACGGCAGTGTATCAGGCGATGGAGCGAGGGGTAGGGTATGAGGAGGCGGTGGGAGAAGCGGCGAGTCAGTGAGTCAGTCAGTCAGTGGGTCAGGGCGTCAGAAGAAGCTCGAAAGACTGTCATTCCGAGCGGAGCGAGGAATCTCTGCCCGGCGGACAGCAGATCCCTCGCTCCGCTCGGGATGACAATCGTACAAGTCGTTCCTGACCCATTGACTCACTCATACTCCCGCCTCGGCACCAGCTCCCCATCCACGAGCATCTCCCGGTCCCACGGGAGGATGATCAGGCTCTCGGTCTCGAGGGCGGCGAAGTCGGGCTCGTAGGGGCCCGTGCGGAACTGGACAGCGGTGCGGACATCGACGGCGCCGGCGTTGACGATCGCGGCAACGGCCAGGCGCAGCGTGTCGCCGGTGTCGCACGTCTGATCGACGAGGAGGACGCGGCGGTCGCGGACTTCGGGGGGAGCGGCGCTGAGGATGGCGGGAGTTTCGCGCACGTGCGTCGAGTGCATGCGGCGGCTGATCGCGATCGAGTGGAACTCGCGGCCGAGGATCGCAGCGACGACGGCGCCCGGGACGACACCGGCGGTCGCGATGCCGACGACGATCTCCGGGTCGTACGAGCGGGCGACCTTGAGCGCGAGCGCGCGCGAGAGCTCGCCGAAGAGCGGCCAGTCCACCTCGAGCACCTCTCGATTGTCCATTGCCGGTCCGCGTCGACGCGCCATCGCTTCCCTCGTCAGATCACCAAAGCCGCGTGTCCCTCCGCACGGTCCGCGCCGCGCGATATCGTCAATCTATAACCCGGCGCGTCCGCGCG
>DASSNR010000369.1:0-13553 GCA_035687925.1 Gemmatimonadaceae bacterium
CCGAACTGCGTCGAGGAGAAGGTTAGCCGTGGTTCAGCATACTCCTACGTCGGTCGTGACGATCGAGCGATTCATCGTCGAGCAGGAGCGGCTTCACCCCGAAGCCACCGGTGAGCTGTCCGGCATCCTGTACGACATCGCGCTCGCGGCGAAGATGATCGCGAACAAGGTGCGCAGCGCGGGGCTCGCCGACATCCTCGGCGCGACGCACACCGAGAACGTGCACGGCGAAGTGCAGCAGAAGCTGGACGTGATCGCGAACGAGATCGTGATCAAGGCCATGGACCACGGCGGCCGGCTGTGCGGGATGGCGTCCGAGGAAGAGCCGGACATCATCCAGATCCCCGAAGGCTTTCGGTGCGGCAAGTACCTGCTCCTGTTCGATCCGCTCGACGGCTCCTCGAACATCGACGTCAACGTACCGGTCGGCACCATCTTCTCGGTGGTCCGCAAGATCACGCGCGGCACGCGCGGCGAGCTGGAAGACGTGCTGCAGCCGGGGCGACGCCAGGTGGCGGCGGGGTACGTGATCTACGGCTCGAGCACGATGCTCGTGTACACCACGGGGCAGGGTGCGCACGGCTTCACGCTCGATCCATCGATCGGCGAGTTCCTGCTCTCGCACCCGGACATCCGCATCCCCGACTCGGGGCGCTATCTCTCGGTCAACGACTCGTACGAGCAGTACTGGGATGAGAACGTGCGCTCGCTCATGCGCCGCTATCGCGGGCTCGAGGGGGAGCGCCGAGCCCTCAACGTGCGCTACGTCGGCTCGCTCGTCGCCGACTTCCATCGCAACCTGCTCGGCGGCGGCGTCTTCGCCTATCCGTCGAACGCGAAGAATCCACGCGGCAAGTTGCGGTTGTTGTACGAGGCCGACCCGCTCGCGTTCATTGTCGAGCAGGCGGGCGGCGCGGCGACCGACGGCACCACGCGCATCCTCGACATCCAGCCGACGGAGCTGCATCAGCGCACGCCGCTCTACATCGGGAGCAAGTGCGAGGTCGAGCTCGCTCAGGAGATGGTGTCGGGGATGCCGACGGGCGCCGGGGTGTAGGGGAGTCAGGCCTCCGTCTCCAGCCCCTCCGTCGGTTCGCCCGCTGTCGATTTTCCATCCTTGGAGAGCCGCAAGCGAGCGACGGGATTCGGGTACGCGCGCTGTCGTTCGGCATGACAGTCGTGTCGCCGTGAGTGTACGCCGCGCGTGCTATATTGCGGCGACCGATGGCCAGCGCGATGCGCGCTGACCGATGCCGATCCCGACTTGCGACTGCCGATGTCCTCCTCTTCCGACTCAGGCCGGACGTCCCCTGCGGGGCTATCCATCAATCGGGTCTATCGACCGGATGATGCGTGCATCGACTACGCGCGCGACCTGGCCGATCCTGGCGAGTTCCCGTTCACGCGCGGCGTGCAGCCCGGGATGTATCGCACGCGGTTGTGGACCATGCGGCAGTACGCGGGATTCGGCACTGCGGCGGAAACCAATGCGCGGTTCAAGCTCCTGCTCGACGCGGGGCAGACGGGACTCTCCGTCGCGTTCGATCTCCCGACGCAGATGGGGATCGATTCCGATTCGCCGCGCGCGCTCGGCGAGGTGGGACGCGTCGGCGTCGCCATCGACACCGTCGAGGACATGCACGCGCTCTTCGATGGCATCCCGCTCGACAAGGTCTCGACGTCGATGACGATCAATGCGACGGCGTCCACGCTGCTCGCGATGTACATCGTGGTGGCCGAAGAGCGGGGAATTGCGCGCGCGGCACTGAGCGGCACGGTGCAGAACGACATCCTCAAGGAGTACATCGCGCGGGGGACATACATCTATCCGCCGGGCCCAAGCCTCGCGCTCATCACCGAAATGTTCCGCTTCTGCGCCGCCGAGGTGCCGAAGTGGAATCCGATCTCGATCTCCGGCTACCACATTCGCGAAGCGGGCGCGACCGCGGTGCAGGAGATGGCGTTCACGTTCGCGAACACCATCGAGTACGTGTCGCGTGCGCTGGCGGCCGGGTTGGACATCGAGACGTTTGCGCCGCGGCTCTCGTTCTTCTTCGCCGCGCACAACGACCTGTTCGAGGAGGTCGCCAAGTTCCGCGCGGCGCGCCGCGTGTACGCGCGCTTCATGCGCGAGCGGTTCGGTGCCTCCGATGCGAGCGCGCGGCTCCGCTTCCATACGCAGACCGGAGGCGTCACCCTCACCGCGCAGCAGCCGCTCGACAACGTGGTGCGTGTCACGGTGCAGGCGCTCTCTGCCGTGCTGGGCGGCACACAGTCGCTGCACACCAACGGCTACGATGAAGCGCTCGCCCTGCCGACGGCCGAGGCGGCCACGCTCGCGCTGCGCACGCAGCAGGTGCTCGCGTACGAATCGGGCGTGACGAACACGGTCGATCCGCTCGCCGGCAGCTACTACGTGGAGCACCTCACCAGCGAGCTCGAGCGGCGGGCCAATGCGCTGATCGCGAAGGTGGACGAGCTGGGCGGCGCGGCACGCGCCATCGCGGACGGGTTCTTCCAGGATGAGATCGCCCGCAGCGCGTACGAGCATCAGCTCCGCGTCGAGCGCGGCGAGACGGTCGTGGTGGGCGTGAACCGGTTCAATGACGGCGAGGAGCCGCCGATCATCCCGGCACCCGATTACACCGCGCTCGCGCGCGAGCAGGTGGCACGAGTCGATGCCGTGCGCGCGCGTCGCGATGCGGCCGCTGTCACGCGCGCTCTCGCCGAGCTCGGCGACGCGGCTGCGTGCGTGGCGACCGATCAGGAGCCCGCGACATCACGTCCCGAGCTCATGCCGCTGATCGTGCATGCCGTCCGCACTCGCGCCACGGTGGGGGAGATCTCGAATGCACTCGCCGCGCACTGGGGAACGTACCGGCCCACATAGCACGGCGTCGTCATCCCGAACTCGGTGGCTCAATGCGTACTGGCTTCACGGCGCTTGCGCTTCCCGGTCCCCGTCATACCCTCGCCTGCGTGGTTCCATCGCGGTTGCGTCCTCGACGCGACGTGGAGCGTCGATCGGCCGCGCCGTCGCGTCGTCGCCGGGTGAAGCGCGCACTGCATCCGTGCGCAACGCTGGCGTCGCCTGGATGCTCGTGCTCGTTTGCGGCTCCCGGGACGGCAGCCACACGGTAAAGGTGCTCCCCTCGTCCGCTGCACTCTCGACCGTCAACTCGCCGCCCAACATGCGTGAGAGCTGGCGCGACACGCTCAAGCCCAGTCCCGTCCCGCCCGTGTGCTGCATGGCGGGATAGCGAACCTGCCAGAACGCCTCGAACACGCGCTCCTGATACTCCTTCGCGATGCCGATGCCGGTGTCGCGGACTGTGAACGCCACGCCGCCATCCGTTGCATGGGCCGAGAGCGCAACCTCGCCGTGCTCGGTGAACTTCACGGCGTTCGAGAGCAGATTCACCAGGATCTGGCGAAGCTTCCCCGGATCGGATTCGAGCACCGGCAGCTCCGCCGGGACATCGACGGTGAAGCGCAGCCCCTTGGCGCGCGCGAGCGGCTCGACGAGCGACGCCGCATCGCGGGCGATATCCATCGGCAGGAGCGGCTCCATGAACAGCTGCTCGCTCCCGGCCTCGATGCGCGAGAAGGAGAGAATCTCCTCGATGAGCGACAGCAGATGTTGCGATGCGCTGCGAATGCGGTCTACCTGCCGCGCGGCCGCCGTGGGGAGCGTTTCCGGGATCCCCAGCAGGAGGAGCTCGCTGTATCCGATGATGGCGTTGAGCGGTGTGCGCAGCTCATGGCTCATGGTCGCGAGAAAGCCGCTCTTGGTCTGGTTCGCTTCCTGCGCCTGTCGGTAGAGTCGCGCCTGCTCGAGCGCCGTCGCTCCGCGGTGGACGAGATCCTCGGCGAGCGTGAGGTCGTCCTGTCCGTACCGGCGATCGTTCCTCGTGCGGATCAGCGTGACGAGGCCTCGTACCTCGCCGTGCGTCAGCAGCGGAACACGGATCCACGATGTCGGATGCATCTCGGCGATGAGCTCACGCTCACGCTCATCGGGGAACGCGGTGCAGAGCTGGTCGTCATCCACATCCGTCACGAGCTCGGCGCGCTGGAAGGCGCTGGTTGCGCCGCGGATGTCCCAGCCGAGGGTGTCGATGGTTGGCGAGATGGCCTGCAGGTCGCGCGCGACGCGCGCCTGCACCGGGCCGGCGTGCGCGACGGCAACGCGTCGAACGGCGTTGTCGGGCGCGTCGATCACATCCACGATGCACCAGTCGCCGAGGAGCGGGAGCGAGAGCGCCGCGAGCCGCTGCAACGCGATGTCGGGATCGAGCACGCGACCGAGCACCGAGCTCGCGGCGGCGACGAGCGCGAGCCGCTCTTGCGCTGCCTCGGCCACGCTGCGCGCCTCGCGCTCGCGCGTGAGCAGATCATCCTTCAGCCGGCTCGCGGCCTCGATCTGCACCGTGCGCTCCAGGACCTGTCGCTCCAACTCGGCGTTCATGAGCGCCATCTGCTCTTCGGCGCGCTGGCGTGCCGTGATGTCGTACAGGATCCAGCGGAGCGACATCGGCCGTCCGGGGAGACCGTGAATCGCCGACACGACCATGACCGCATCGAAGGGGAGCGATCGCCGAGGATGCAGCCGCACGGACAGCTCCAGTGCACCGTTCGCATTCGGCACGCGCATCAGCAAGTCGCGAAACGCCTGTCGCGCCTCCATGTCCATGAAGCTGATCAGCGGCTTGCCTCGCAGATGCCTCGCCTCGGAATTCAGCAGCTGCGTCGCGGTGCGGTTGGCGGCCCGGATCGCGCCTTCGGGAGTCGTGACGAGATAGCCGACCGGCGCGTACTCGAACAGATCGCGGTACCGCTCTTCCTCCAGTGCGAGCGTATGCTGCGCGTCTGCCAGTACGCCGTTCTGTCGATGCAGCTCCTCGACCGTGGTGTTCAGCTCCTCCATGCTCGTCTGCAGCTCCTGCAGCAGCTCGAGGAGCATCCGGTCGCGTGTCTCCGAGCCGGCTTCGGCGCGGTGCTGCAACGCGGCCACGCGGTCGCGCGCGATGGCGATGCGACGTTCGATCTCCATGATATCCATGTGCATCGTCCTCACGTCCCCCGATCGCCTACGTGCTCCTCGGCGGCGATGCGCCTTCGCGCGACTCCATGACCAGGATCGCGCCGCGCACCTCGGACCGGGGGCCCACGAGCGGCATACAGGTGACATCACACGTGATCGACTTGCCGCGCCGGTTCGTTGCATCCAGCGTCGTGGTCGACTGCACCGCATCCTCCGAGAGGCACGCGCGCAGCGGGCGCCCAAGCCGCTCGACTGGCAGTCCGATGTCCAGGTTCAGGAAGTGCTGGCCGATGACTTCATCGCCGCGCAGCCCCCGGAGATCTTCCGCCTGGGAATTCCATACCAGGACCTTCAGCTCCCGATCGAGTACCACAACGCCACCGTGGAGGCTCATCAAGATCGACTCGAGAAACGCGTTCACCTGATTCAGCTCGGTGCTCCGCGTCTGCAACTCCTCGTACGCCGTTTCCAGCTCCTGGTTGGAGTGCTCGAGCTCGAGCTGGAGACGCTTCGCGGCGGTGATGTCGGTGAAGGCGATCGAGACACCGAGCAGGATGTGCGCGGCGTCCAGCAACGGCACGAGCTGAATATCGAACCAGTGCCGCTCTCCGGGCGCCTGCTGCCACTCGACGTCCGGGATCACCACCGTCCGCCGTTCCGTCTGGACCTGCTCCAGGGCGCCGCGCAGCTCCACGGGCCGGTAGGACAGCTTCAAGTCCTGCAGCGGCCGCCCGAGGTCCGCGTACGTCAGACCGAAGAGCTCACGCGACCGCTCGTTGGCGAGCGCGAGTATTCCGTTGCCATCCACGACGACCTGCGCGACGCCGGCGGCATCGAATGCGGCATCGCGTGTCCGGACGCGCCGATCGACCTGCGCCGGTTCGTCGGGCTCGTCGTGCACGGCCATGAGGAGCCGCTCGCGCAGCAGCGGGCTCCCGACCTTGACCGAGATGCGGCGCTTGAGGTCGATGGGGTTGAACGCGTTGCTGTGCGTGAGCAGCGTCTCGGCGCGACCGAGAAAGAGCACGCCGCCGTCGACGAGTGCGAAGTGGAACCGCGCGAGGATGCGTGCCTGCGTCTCGGCATTGAAGTACATGAGGGCGTTGCGCGAGACGAGCAGGTCGATGCGCGAGATGGGCGAGTCCTGCGTGATGTCGTGCCGCCCGAAGATGATCTGCCGTCGCAGATTCTTGTGGAACGTGTAGCCGATCTCCGAGTGATCGAAGTACTTCTCGAGGAGCGTGGGCGGCACGCCCTGCACTTCGCGCTCATTGTATGTCGCGTGGCGGGCTTTGGTGAGCGCTTCATCGTCCACGTCGGTCGCGTAGATCTTCACCCGCTCGCGGAAGTCGTCGAAGCCGAGTTGCTCGGCCAGCACCATCGCGATGGTGTACGCCTCTTCGCCCGTCGCGGTCCCCGCACTCCAGACGCGGACGGGCTGTCCGGGCGCCTTGGCCCGAATCATGGGTGGGATCACCTCGTGCGCCAGCACCTGCCACGCTTGCGGATCGCGAAAGAACGCCGTGACGTTGATGAGCACCGTGTTGAAGAGCAGCGTGAACTCTTCCGGGTGCACCTCGAGGTAGTCCTGATATTCGCTATAGTCGGCGATCCCGATCCCCTGCATCCGCTTGCTGATGCGGCGCATGAGGCTCGCACGCTTGTAACCGGTGAAATCGAAGCCGCGACTCCGTCGGAGGTACTCGAGCAGCGCTTCGAACTCGATCGGGGATTCCGTGCTACTCACGCTGGCGCTCGTGACAAGTTGGAATGCGACGCGCGAGCATCACGCGCAGCATGTCGGTGATCATCGCAAGGGAGCCCGCCCAATTCTGCGGCCGCATACCGGAGGATACAAGGGCTGTTGCCTGCTGATGCGACGCGCAACGTTCGACTCAATCGCTGTTCCGCTGCGTCGTGCGCGTGACCTGGCCGACCGTCGCGATCCCCGCGCGATTGTCGCCCGCCGACGTACCAACGATGCTGGCGTCGGCGTCCGCCTCCGAGGCGCTTGTCGACATCGTCGTCGAGTTGAGCCCGTTCCCGTCCAGCACGCGACGCACGAAATCGGCGTTGCGCCGCGCCGTGCTCGCCTGCGCCTCGAAGCGTGCCGCGGTCTGTCTGGAGCCTCGCTTCACCATTCGCTGGGCGAGCTCGCCGGAGAGCGCAGCCCGCTCCTCGAGCGCACGCAGCGCGGTCCACAGCGCGGCCTCCAGCTCTTCCGACTGCGCGGCGAGGAGCGAGTCGGGTGACCATGCGTGTCCAACACGGCAACGGTAGTGAATCAACCCACCGCTCGACAGCCGGTACAGCGCGCCTCCGCAATCGGGACAGCCGAAGCCCGCGGGCTCGCCGGGGCGCACGGTACTCTCGATCGCCGCGGGATCCATCTCCGCGATGTCGACTTCCATCTCCATGTCGTCTGACACTGGTACGACTCCTTCCTCTGGGATGGACTCATGCGCGAGCCGCGTGAGCAGCGCGGGCAGCTCGGCGAGCGGTGCGACATAATCGACCGGGACATGCTCCATCGCGCTGTTCGGCATGCCGGGGTAGAGTGCATCCTCCGGATCTTGTACGACGGCGACGCCGTCGCGTGTCTTGATCGCCGCGAGTCCCGCCGTGCCGTCGTCGAGATTGCCGGAGAGGACGACGCCCACCACCCGATGGTCGTACGCGACGGCGGCCGTGCGGAAGAGCGGATCGATGGCGGGGCGACTGCTGTTCTCCCGTGGGCCGCGTGTGACACGGACGTAGCCGCGCTTGACGAGGAGATGATGATCCGGCGGCGCGACGTAGATGCGACCGGGTTCGATCGTCTCGCGGTCGCGCGCGTGCGACGCGTGGAGCGCACACACGCGGTTCAGGATGGTGGGGAGCAGGCTCGGACTGTTCGGCGGAACGTGCAGAACGATGAAGATCGCCGTGGGGAGATCGGCCGGAAGGCCGCGCGCGATCTGCATGAGTGCTTCCACGCCGCCGGCCGATGCGCCGATGACAATGATGTCGTGTCCAGGCATGATGCCCTCTCATGGCGCAGCGAGGTCGGAACGTCGAGCGACCAAGAACCCAGGTGCTGCGCCATGCAAAAGGCCTCGGTGTCCATCACGGATATGTTCCGGTCAGGTCCAATTGTGAGAGTGCACCGCCGATTCGTTCGAGTGGCAGCACGAGATCCACGAGTCCCGTCCGGATGGCTGCGCGTGGCATGCTGAAGTAGGCTGATGTCGACTCGTCCTGTGCGATGGCCAACCCTCCCGCTTCCTTCACGGCGCGGACCCCACGTGCGCCATCCACGCCGTTGCCGGTGAGTACCACGGCGACTACTCCGTCCCGGAAGACTTGTGCCGCGGAGGCGAAGAGGATGTCCGCAGCCGGTCGCACGTAGTGCACGCGCGCCTCTCGCGAGAGCGCCAACGTGTGATCCGCGGACAGGGACATGTGAAAATCCGGGGGCGCGACGTAGACTGTCTGCGGGTGGAGCGTGTCGCCGGGGCGCGCCTCACGCACGGGGAGCGTGCTGGACCAGCCGAGCACGCGGGCGAGAAGCGGGGGCGATTGCGCGCTGCGGTGCTGCACGATGAGAACCGGCAGGCGAAAAGTCTCAGGGAGCGCGCGCAGAATCACCTTCAGCGCTTCCGGACCGCCCGCTGATGCCGCCACGACGACGACGTGGAGCGTGGTCGTGGAACGACAGGAGTGCAGAGTGCCGGCGCAGAGGTCGGTGGCCATGGCGCCTGCGTGCTCCACATGCGAGGGAGTGTCGCAATGGTGCGCTCCTCGCAAGATAGCGGAGGGCGAGCAGCGGGGCGAGCGTTTGCATCTCGCATTCCGTCTTGAAGCCCTCGTCCGCCCCCCATAGCTTCGGGAGAGCGATTACTTTTCCCATTCATGCCAACGTACGAATTCGCATGCCCGGCCGGGCATCAGTTCACCCGGTTCTACCGCAAGATGAGCGACGCCGTGAGCGAGCTGCCGTGCCCCGAGTGCGGCCAGACCGCGACGCGGAAGATTTCCGGGGGGGCGGGGCTGCTGTTCAAGGGGTCGGGGTTCTACATCACCGACTACGGGAAGGACGGCAAGAAGGGCGCGTCGCCGGCCGCCGGTGAGAGGGTCGGGAGCGACTCGAAGACGGGTGACGCGGGCACCGCGAAGAGTGGGAGCGATGCGTCACCGGCCGCCGGTGCGTCGAGGCCGGACAGTGCGACGAAGAGCGCAAGCGCACCCGCCGACCGGAGCTCCGGATCGGCCGCGAAGAAAGGCAAGTCCACTGAATGACGCTTTCCCCACGTGACGCCATCCGCGCCGCGTTGATCGATGCGGCGCGCGCGATGGGTGCGCCCGATGGCGTCGAGCCCGTGCTCGAGCGCCCGCGCGACAGCGCGCACGGCGAGTGGGCGACGAACCTCGCCATGACGCTCGCCCGTCCGCTGCGCAAGAAACCGCAGGACATCGCGCGCGATCTCGTCTCGCATCTCGATCTCGCCGCCGCTGGCGTCGAGCGCGTCGAGATCGCGGGGCCTGGCTTCATCAACTTCCACATCGCCGCCGGCGCGAGCGCGCGCGGACTCGCGGACGTGGTGGCGCGCGGCGCGGAGTACGGACGGAATGCGGCGGGGCAGGGGAAGCCCGTCAACATCGAGTTCGTCTCCGCGAACCCCACCGGTCCGCTGCATGTGGGGCACGGGCGCCAGGCCGCGCTCGGCGACGCCATTGCGTCGCTGCTCGAGTGGACCGGGTGGACCGTCACGCGCGAGTTCTACTACAATGATGCCGGCGCGCAGATCATGAACCTCGCGCTCAGCGTGCAGGCGCGCGTGCGTGAGCTGCACGACACGGGCGCGGGGATTCCCGACGGCGGCTACCACGGCGAGTACATCAAGGAGCTCGCGCAGCACTACATCGAGGAGCATCCCGACGACCCGGATGCCGACGACCTCGACGCCGTACGCCGCTTCGCCGTGCGCAAGCTGCGCAAGGAGCAGGATCGCGACCTGCAGGCGTTCGGCGTCGCATTCGATGTCTACTTCCTCGAGTCGTCGCTGTACGAGAACGGGCGCGTGGAGGACACGCTCCGCCGTCTGACCGCGGCCGGCCATACGTACGAGAAGGACGGCGCGCTCTGGCTCAAGACCACCGACTTCGGCGACGACAAGGATCGTGTGATGCGGCGCAGCGCCGCGAAGGGCGGTGAGCCGACGTACTTCGTCCCCGACGTCGCATATCACGTGACCAAGTGGGAGCGCGGCTTCCATCGCGCGGTGAACGTGCAAGGCTCGGATCACCACAGCACGGTCACACGCGTGCGCATCGGGTTGCAGGCGCTCGAGATGGGGATCCCCGCCGGCTATCCCGAGTACGTGCTGCACCAGATGGTGACGGTGATGCGCGGCGGCGAAGAGGTGAAGATCTCCAAGCGCGCCGGAAGCTACGTGACGGTGCGCGATCTCATCGACGAGGTGGGGCGCGATGCCGTGCGCTACTTCTTCCTCATGCGCAAGGGCGACTCGCAGCTCGTCTTCGACCTCGACCTCGCCCGCTCGCAGACGGAGGAGAATCCCGTCTACTACATCCAGATGGCGCACGCGCGCATGTCGGGGATCTTCCGCGTCGGCGGCATCGACGCGACGAGCATCACCGCCGCAGGCGTCGACTTCGACGCGCTCGCCGAGCCGGAGGAGCAGGAGCTCGTCAAGGCGCTGCTCGACTTCCCCGCGCTCGTCGCCGGCGCCGCCGAAGCGCTCGAGCCGCATCGCATCGCCAACTATCTGCTCGAGACGGCGCGCCTCGCGCACCTCTGGTACCACAAGCACCACGTCCTCGGCGAGCCCGAACGCATTATGACCGCCCGTCTCCTCCTCGCCCGCGCCACGCAGATCGTGCTGGCGAATGGCCTGGCGATGTTGGGGATCGTGGCGCCGGAGAGAATGTGAACGGCGCGGGATGCGGGATGCGGGAAGCGGGAAGCGCAACTGCCTCGGGGGTGGGGGCTGCGTCTCCACCAGTCGTTCCCGCGTCAGGCATCCTGCTTCCCGCATCCCGCTTCCCGAGCACTCCCCATTCCCGCAGGCGGACGCCGTAGGCGTCACGCCGCATCCCGCATCCCGCTTCCCGCATCCCGCTTCCCGCATCCCATGCCCGTTCTCGTCGTCGGTTCCGTCGCGCTCGACTCCGTGGAAACGCCGTTCGGCAAGGCCGACAACGTGCTCGGCGGATCGGCGACCTACTTCTCCGCGTCCGCGTCGCTCTTCGCGCCGGTGCAGCTTGTGGGTGTCATTGGCGATGACTATCCGGTTGCGCAGCTCGATCCGCTGTGCGCGCGCGGCGTCGATCTCGCGGGGCTCGAGCGCGCGGAGGGGGAATCGTTCCGCTGGCGCGGGCGCTATCGGCACGACCTCAACTCGGCGGAGACGTTGGAAACGCGGCTCGGTGTCTTCTCGCACTTCCGGCCGAAGATTCCGCAGCAGTTTCGCCATGCGCCGTTCGTCTTCCTCGGCAACATCGATCCGCGGCTGCAGCTCGAGGTGTTGGGGCAGGTGGAGCGCCCGCGCCTCGTCGCCTGCGACACGATGAACTTCTGGATCGAGAGCCGGCGTGCCGATTTCCTGAAACTGCTGGAGCACGTCGACCTGCTCACGTTGAACGACGCCGAGGCGCGGCAGCTCACCGAAGAAGTAAACCTCGTGAAGGCAGCGCGATGGATCATGACGCACGGGCCGCGCTACGTCATCATCAAGAAGGGGGAGCACGGCGCGTTCATGTTCACGTCCACGAGCATCTTCTTCGCGCCGGCCTATCCGCTCGAGGACGTGTTCGATCCGACGGGCGCCGGTGATTCGTTCGCCGGCGGCTTCATCGGCTACCTGGCGCGTACGGGCGATGTGAGCGAGGCCAATCTGCGGCGCGCAGTGGTCTACGGGTGCGCCATGGGTTCCTTTGCCGTCGAGCGCTTCTCGATCGCTCGCTTTCTCGAGATCACACCCGCCGACATCGCGACGCGCGTGGGCGAGTTCCATCGGCTGGTGAGCTTCGAGGAGGAGTTGTGAGCGATCCGCTGAGCTACCGTGATGCTGGCGTCGACATCGACGCGGCGGACTCGGCCAAGGCGCGCATCAAGGCGCTCGTCGAGTCGACGTTCACGGCGGGCGCACGCGGCGCGTTCGGCGGCTTCGGCGGGATGTTCCGGCTCCCCGATGGGCTGCGTGCGCCAGTGCTCGTCTCGAGCGCCGATGGCGTGGGGACGAAGATCAAGGTCGCGATCGAGGCGAATCGACACGACACGATCGGTCACGATCTCGTGAACCACTGCGTGAACGACATCCTCGTGCAGGGTGCAACGCCGCTCTTCTTTCTCGACTACGTCGCCTTCGGTGAGCTGGTGCCGAGCGTCGTCGAAGCGGTGGTGCGCGGCGTGGCCGCGGGATGCCGGGAAAACGGATGCGCACTGGTGGGTGGCGAGACCGCCGAGATGCCGGGCGTCTACACGCCGCCAGACTACGATCTCGCCGGCTTCATCGTGGGATGCGTGGAAGAGGACCGCGTCCTCGGGCCGCAGCGCGTTCGCGCGGGGGATGTTCTCATCGGGCTCGCCAGCTCCGGCTTGCACACGAACGGCTACTCGCTCGCGCGCCGTATTGTGTCGGAGCGGTTGCACCTCGCACCGGACGATCCGTTTCCAGGTGGCGGCGGCTCGATGGCGGACGTGATGCTCGCGATCCATCGCTCCTATCTCCCGGCGCTCAAGCCCGTGCTCGGCGAGATCCACGCGATGGCACACATCACCGGCGGAGGCATTCCCGGAAATCTGGACCGAGCCTTGCCAGAGAATGCCGACGCCATCGTCGATACGACCAGTTGGACGATCCCGAACGTGTTTCAGGTGCTGGAGCGAGCGGGTGGAGTGGCGCGGGATGAGATGTTCCGCGCCTTCAACATGGGGGTGGGGATGGTGGTCATCTCCGACGCACGCTCGGCCGATGCGATCATGGCGAGCGCGCGCTCGGCCGGGGTGAACGCTTTGCGGATGGGGCGCATCGCGTCCGGGTCGGGGAAGGTGGAGATGGAGTAACAGACAGCAGGCGTCAGTCGTCAGTCGTCGGTCGTCAGACACACGCTCGGTCAGCTGCTGACGACTGACGACTGAAAGCTGGCCACTGCAGTTCTGACGACTGACGACCAGTATCTCCGTCCAACCCCTTTTACGTTCGGTGCCCCATGCGGCCTCGTCTCCTCGCACTCGGTGTCCTCGTAGTCGCAGCATCGGCGTCCACGGCACGCGCGCAGGATCCGCGTTGCTCCAATACACAGATCGTCGGCCCGGGGGCGCTCGGGGGCGATGCCTGTCAGAAAGTGATCGACATCTACAACTACATGAACATCCAGTTCGGCACGCTCGTCGCGGGTGGAAACGCGACGCTCGGGCAGAGCGGGAATCTCGGCGGTCTCGGGCACTTCGCCGTGGGTGTCCGCGCGAACGCGATGGCCACGTCGATCCCTGACATCGAGCAGA
>DASSNR010000376.1:0-10842 GCA_035687925.1 Gemmatimonadaceae bacterium
CCGAACTCCGTGCGCGGGTACAATCAGAATCAGATGGGGACGGTGGTGTACGTGGTCAGATCCTACGACACCGTTCCGGGCAAGGCGCCAGGCGAAGTGTACTACCGGGCCAACGACTCCACGACGACGGTCGAGCGGTTCTCACCGACCGGGGGGAACACCTTGCTCGTCGGGAGCCTCGAGCTCCGCACGCCGTCACCGGTGTTTCGTGACCTCGCGCAGCTCGCGCTGTTCGTGGATATGGGCGACGTGTGGAATCGCGGGCGCGACACCCTGCGCCTGAGCGACATCAAGGTGACGCCGGGCGTGGGAATCCGGATCGCCTCGCCGGTCGGACCGCTGCGGCTCGACGTGGGGTACAACGGCTATCCACGCGCGCTGGGCGCGGCATACTATATTGGGGCCCTCCAGCCGGGGAGCCCGCGCGTGCTGCGCTGCGTGAGCCCGGACAACGACTTCATCGAGGGAGTCACCACGAGCGGGGAAGATTGCCCCGCGAGTTTCGCCCCACGCCAGCGGAACACCCTCCTTTCGCGATTGACCTTCCACTTCAGCATCGGGCAAGCGTTTTAATGGCAGCTGTCAGCTCTCAGTCGTCGGTCGTCGGTCGTCGGTCGTCAGGAACGGCCTCGGGACGCGTCTGCGCGCCCTGACGACTGCTGGCTGACGACTGAGAGCCGACGACTTCTATCATGTCCCGCCGTCGTGTGGTCGCGATCTTCAGTGCCGCCGTGATCCTCCTCTTCGGGGTGATCGCGGCGGTCGTCGTCGCGTCCATCACGCAGACGAGCGTGGGGCGCGAGTGGGTGCGGCGCAACGTCACGGCGCTCATCAACGCGCGACTCAAGGGGCGGGGGAGCATCTACATCGGCCCGCTGAGCGGGGGCTTTCTCACGCAGCTCGTCATCGATTCGGTGGCGATCCGGGATGAGGAAGATTCGCTGTTCGTGAGCACGGGGCGCGTGCGGCTCACCTACGATCCGCGCGATCTCATCGACATGCGGCTCCGCATCATGAGCGTCGATGTGGAGCATCCGCTCTTCAATCTGCGTCGCCACGACAACCGGGACTGGAACTTCCATCGCATCTTCCCGCCGAGTCCGCCGAAGACGCGGCTGACGAGCGAACGCGCGCTCGGCGACTACGTGATGCTCGACAGCGTGACGGTGCACAACGGCTCCGTCATCCTCACCATGCCGTGGTCTCCGGATGCATGGCTGCACGGCGCGCAGCGCGACAGTGCGATCCGCGATGCGCTGACGTCGCACGAGCCCGAGGTGCGCCGCACGAAGGAAGGGCTCAAGCAGACGTGGCGGTGGACGGGAGTCGACATCGAGTCGCCGTACGCGCGACTGGCCGATCCCGACAGCGCGGGGCAGCACATCCTGGTCGGCTCGTTGCGCGCGAAGATGGTGGACCCGCCCATGCGCGCGCACAACATGCGGGGCGATATCCGCGTCGTGGGTGACACGGCGTGGTTCGATCTCCGCCACTTCGATTTCCCCGCGTCCACGGGACACGCCAAGGGGACGATCCGGTGGGGCGGCGACCTGCCGGTGCGCTACGCGGTGCACGTGGTCGGCGACTCGGTGTCGTTGAGCGACATCGACTGGGTCTATCCCACGCTCCCCACGACGGGGGGCGGCGCGATGGAGCTCGACATCCACAACGATCCGCGCGACCTCCACGTGCTGGAGTACGCGCTCACGAAGATGGATGTCCGCTCGAAGAGGTCGCACCTCACCGGCGCGATGACCTTCGCGACAGGGAAGCAGGTGCTCGCGGTGAAGGACGTCGCGCTCACCGCGAGTCCGGTGAACTTCGATCTCCTGCGCACGCTCAACGGCGGCCCGTTCCCCGTCGATTGGCAGGGGAACCTCACCGGCACGGTGCGCGGGCCCGGCGGGCCGCTCGATCGCTTTCAGGTGAGCGACATGCGCTTCGCCTTCCATGATGCGCACGTTCCCGGTGCAGTCTCGCGCGGCACGGCGCAGGGCGGGATCGACATCCAGTACCCGGCCCGCGCTGTCTTTCATGGCTTCGACGTGCGGCTCGACACGCTCGATCTGCGCTCCGTGGAATACCTCTTCCCCGATTTCCCGCGGCTCAACGGATTCATCTCGGGCTCGGCGACGCTCGATTCGTCATGGCTCGACGTGCGCTTCCGCAACGCCGACGTCACGCATCACGATGGGTCGGGGCTGCCGACGCACGTGACGGGACAGGGGCGCGTCACGTACGGCACCAAGTACCTGACGTTCAACGTCGACGTGCAGGCGGATCCGCTCTCCTTCACCACGCTCGCGCAGTCGTATCCGTCGCTCCCCTTCCGCGGGCCGTACGCAGGGCCGCTGCACGTGCGTGGGACGATGGAGAATCTGGACGTCGACGGCACGCTGAGCGGCGCGGCCGGCACGATGTCGGCGAACGCACACGTCGATCTGATCGCGCCGGACTTCGCGGCGCGCCTCACCGGGAACGTGCGTGCGCTCGATGTGCGTACGCTCGTCGAGCGACCGACGGTGCCGTCCACCGAGCTCACTGGTTCGTTCACGAGCGATCTGCACGGCGACTCGCTCGCGAACCTCTCCGGCACGCTGTCGATTGCGGCCGAGCGCTCGCGCGTCGACAGCACCGCACTGCTCTCGTCGACGGCGCGGCTCTCGTTCGGCGACGGCCACCTGCACGTCGACTCGCTCGTGCTCGTGAGCGATGGTGCGCGGCTCAACGCCGCCGGCGCACTCGGGCTCACGCCCGACATCACGGATACGCTCCACTACTCGATCGCGCTCGACGCGCTCGGCGCGCTGCGCCCGTACATGGCCGCGAACGATGCGGCGCGCGACTCGCTCGGCGGCACCATGATGGTGCAGGGCGCACTCACCGGCTCGGTGCGCGACATGGGCACCACCGGCACCTTCTCCGGACGCGATCTCGAGTCCGGCGCCTCCACGGTGCGCGCGCTCTCCGGATCGTACGCCTTCAGCGGATTGCCGAATCAGATGCACGGCACCGCGACCGTCGCGATCGACACGATCGCAACCGGCCGCGTCCGCCTCGCGAGCGTGGACGCGGCGCTCGACGTGCCGAACCGCGATCACGGACGCCTCGCGCTCAACGTGGTGAGCGACAGCTCGGCGGTGTCAGGTGTGTATCGCGCCGCCGGTCGCATGGAGTTGGAGCGCTCGGGACGCGCGCTGAGCGTCGCCGTCGACACGCTCGGGCTCACGATCGGCGGATCGGATCACCCCTGGTTCCTCGCCGCACCCGCGCACCTGGCGGTCGACTCCACGAACGTCGCGCTCGACTCACTCGTGCTGCGCAACGGCGCGGGCGGCGTACTGGCATTCAGCGGGTACTTCCCGGTCACCGATCCCGTGCGCGCGTCGTTCACGGCGGACAGCGTCCCGCTCGCCGATCTGGGCGCACTCACACAGTCGGAGACGGCGCTTGGCGGGTACGCAGCCATCACGGCATCGGCAGCGGGCACGCGCGCCAATCCCACGATGCGGCTCGACGGTCGCTTCTCCGATGCGCTATTCGGCGAGCTGCATCTTCCATTCTTCACCATCCACGGGACGTACGCGAACCGTCGACTCGACGCGGGCGCGCAGGTGTTCCGCAACGGCCGCTCCGTGTTGTCGGCGACGGGCGTGCTCCCCCTCGATCTTGCGCTCGAGCGCGTGGATGATCGGATGCTCACCGATCCACTCACCGGTCGCCTGAGCGCGGACAGCCTCGATCTGGGGCTCCTCGGCGCGGTGTCGCCGGAGTTCACGCACGCGCGCGGGCTCGCGCAGGCCGACCTCACGATCGGCGGCACGTGGGCGCATCCCACGGCATCCGGGCGTCTGCTCGTGCGCGACGGCGAGTCCGACCTGCCGCGCGCGGGGATCCATCTGCGGCGCACCAACGCGGACGTCACGTTCGTGGGCGACAGCATCACCATTCGCCGGTTCTCGGCGGTGAGCGGCTCGGATAACGGCGACAGTCTCTCGGTCGCAGGGATGATCCGCGTGCCGGACTACGCCGGGCTCAAGGATGCGTCGTTCGATCTCACGATGCGCGCGCGCAACTTCGAGGCGTACGACCAGCGCTCGGTGGCGAAGCTGCAGGTGAGCGGCGGCGTCCAGATGTCGGGCACCGTCGACCACGCGACGCTTGGCGGCGCCATGACGATCGATCAGGGGACCGTGTCGGTCTCCGATCTCGGGCGCAAGGATATCATCTCGCTCGACGAGAGCGACATCTACGACTTGATCGATACGACGTTCGGACAGAACCGCGGCATCATCCCGCAGGTGCCACCACTGCTCAAGGAGTTCATGGCCAACCTGCGCGTTCCCGATCTCCGCATCGGGATCGGCGACGACGTCTGGCTGCGCTCTGACGAGGCGAACATCAAGCTTGGCGGCTCGATGGATCTCGCCAAGGTGGGCGGTCAGCGGCTGAGCGGCACGTTGCGCGTGGTACGCGGCACCTATCGCCTGGATCTGGGGATCGTGCGCCGCACCTTCCAGGTGGACAGTGGGAGCATTGTCTTCTACGGCGACCCCGAGATCTCGCCCGCGCTCGACATCTACGCGACCTACGTCGTGCGGCAGCTGAATCGGCAGGACGTGCATGTCATCGCGCACGTGTACGGGACGCTCGCCCACCCGCAACTCCAGTTCTTGAGCAACGAGCAGTTCGCGCTCTCCCAGACGGAGATCCTGAGCTACCTCGCCTTCGGCGTGCCGTCCTTCGCGCTCGGCGGCCCGTCGTCGGCCGCGCTGCGACCAGTGGCGTCCGCGCTGTTGCCGACGATCGGCGGCGTGCTCGAGCAGAAGCTATCGGACATCGTCGGCGTGCTCGACTACGTGCAGGTGCAACCCGGCAGTATGGATGATGCGTCGACCACCCAGCAAAACTCGCTCGACTTCCTCTGGGGTTCGCGCATTGGCGTCGGCAAGCAGATCGGCGAGCGAACCTTCCTCACTGCGAATTACGGACTGTGCAAGTTCGGCGGCACGAGCAACCAGTCGCTCGCCGACGCCCTCGGCGTCACCGTGGAGCGTCGTCTGAGCAACGGTTTCTCCGTGCAGGCGAGCTCCGAGCCCGCATCGACCGCCCTCCTCTGCGGCCGCGTCGACGACCGCGACACGCCGAGGCAGTTCGGGTTCGACCTGTTCAGAGAGTGGAGCTTTTAGAGTGGGTCAGTGGGTCAGTAGGTCAGTGGGTCAGGAACTACTCCTCCACTTGTCATTCCGAGCGCAGCGAGGAACCTGCTGTGTGCCGGCCCGAGATCCCTCGCTGCGCTCGGGATGACAGCCATGCAGGCTTCTTCTGACCCACTGACCGACTGCCTCTCTCGCGCGTCTTCTCTCAAACCCCCTCACCCCCACCTCCATGACCGAGCTCAAGGAACACGACTCCATGACCTGCCGAGTGTGCGGCGGGGAGGAGCGGGCGTCGGAAGGTTATCCGTGCGTCGATTGCGGGACGTTCATCTGCCTCATGTGCAGCTTCCGCGGGGCGGTGCGGTGCAAGGCGTGCGAGGAGAAGCACGCGGCGGCCGAGAAGGCGGCCGAGAAGAAGGATCAGGGCGGCTCGGCGTGAGCGACACGCTCGTGGTGCGTGAACGGTTTTCCATCGATGATCGAACCTTCACGGTGCTCGCCGAGCCGGTGTACGACGCGGCGAGCGGGGAGTGGACGGGGCGCTTCTTGTTCATGCCGCTCGATCATTCGCTGCCGCGCGTCGTGGCGACGGGCCCGGTGAAGCGCGCGAAGCAGCGGGATGAAGTGGTGCGGCAGCTCGGTGCGGTGGTGGATCGTGAGCTGACGCGGGCGTTCAAGAGCATCGCACTGCCGACTGTGCTCGCACAGGACTCGCGCACGCATGGGCACTGACTTCGCGCCGTTCGGGCTCGCCATCGGACACGCGACGGATGCCGCCGGGGCGACGGGGCTCACCGTCGTGCGCGGTGTCGAGCGGCCGATGCGCGCGGCGGTCGCGGTGCTCGGGCGCGCGACGGGGACGCGCGAGCTCGACGCGCTCTCTCCGCATCATCTCGTGGATCGCATCGATGCGATCCTGCTCACTGGCGGCTCCGCCTACGCACTCGGTGCGGCCGACGGTGTGATGCACTGGATGGAGGAGCGGGGGCGCGGTTTCTCCGTCGGTGGCGGCGTCGTGCCGATCGTTCCGGCTGCGGTGATCTTCGATCTCGCGCCACTCGGCGCATTCGGCGCGCGGCCGACACCGGCGATGGCGTACGCCGCATGCGATGACGCGCGCACCTCGGACATCGCCGAGGGAAGCGTGGGCGCGGGCACCGGCGCGACGGTGGGGAAGGGCGCAGGCGTCGAACGCGCGATGAAGGGCGGCGTCGGCTGCTGGGTGGAACAGGCGGGCGCACTCGCCGTCGGCGCGCTGGCCGTCGTCAATGCGCTGGGCGATGTGCGCGATGCCACGGGTCGCATCGTGGCCGGGGCGCGCGCAGATGATGGGTCGTTCATGGACGTCGAGCGCGTGGTCGCGCAGCAGGGGCCCGCACTTCGCGCGCCCGGTGCGCGGGCAATGCACAACACGACGCTCGCCGTCGTCGCCACGAACGCGCTCCTCACGCGCGTCGAGCTGGCGCAGCTCGCGCGCGCCTCGGGCGCTGCGCTCGCGCGGCGCATCACGCCCGTGGGCACGAGCTTCGACGGCGACGTCATCTTCGCCGTCTGTCCGATCGTCGGACCGCCGGCGTCCGCGCTGCAGGTGGAGGTGATGGCGGTGCGTGCGCTCGAGGTGGCCATTGAGCGTGCGGTGCGATTGGCGCGAGGGCGGGACGGCATCCCCGGACTCGCAGACGGGAGCGGCGCGTGAGCGAGCGCGTCCTCGTGCGCGCGGCGGTCGCTCCGCTCAACGCGGAGCCGCGATTGTCGAGCGAGCAGGTCTCTCAGACGGTGGCGGGGCATACGCTCCTCGTGCTCGAGCGACAGGGGTCGTGGCTCCGTGTACGCGCTCGCGATGGCTACGAGGGGTGGGTGAACGCGGGCTACACGTGCGAGGATCGAGACGGAGCGCGTCGCGTCTCGCTCGGCTGCACGGTGCGCGACCGCGATGGCCGGCGTCGCGCGCTCCCACTCGGTGCGCTGCTGACCGATGAAGAGTGCCTCGAAGACGGAGCCGCGCTCACGCCAGACGAGATGCGGGCTCGATTCCCGCGTACCGCGGACGCCGTCGCACGCACGGCACTCGAGTACTTCGAGGGTACGCCCTACGAGTGGGGCGGCATCACGCCGTGGGGCGCGGACTGTTCCGGCTTCGTGCAGAGCTGCTTCGCGCTGCACGGTGTCGCACTCCCGCGCGACGCGCGACAGCAGGTGGAGATGGGCGAGGCTGCCGGCACGTCACTGGCGTCGTTCCGCGCCGCCGATCTCCTCTTCTTCTCCGAGCGCGCGGATGGTCGCATCACGCACGTCGGCATCGCGCTCGGCGGGATGCGCATGGTGCATCTCGCGCTGGGGCGCGGCGGCTACGCGGTCGAGCGGCTCGACGATGGAGGCGACGCGTACGTCGTCGAGTTGGTGCGCCGGTTCCGTTGCGCGCGGCGAGTGATCTGACAGGCGAGTGCCCTGGTCAGCGACACCGCCCCGCGCAACGGCGGTGTGCTACCGAGAGAACGCCGTGCCTGCCGCGTGCTCGATCATCTTGTGCACCGTCACTTCTCCGGCGGTGATCTGCGGCCGCGAGAGCTTCGCGGCCGCCATGTTCTTCGCGACCCAGTCAGCGGCCGTTCGCACGGATTGATCCGCGCCCTCCCTCGTCTCGAAAAGGCTGACAGTCGCCAGCGTGCTCATACCGGAGTTCACGACGTAGTAGGCGATGAAGCCGGGGATCTTGCTCAGAACCGGCAGAAAGCCCTGCTCGATCTGCCGTGACAGCTCTTTTGCGTCCCCGTGCTCGTACGAGTACCGGCGGATTGTCGCGTACATCGTTACCTCCTTGACCAAGGATCGCACCAACCCGTGCTCGTGTCGTGCACCAAACCGATGCGCGGCATCCTCTGAGAGAGATGGATTGCAGTTTAGAAACGCACCCTATCCTGTCAAGGCAAGCGCGTCAGCTCACCAACGCGCCAGGAATCGGAGCGGCACCCGAGCGCACGTGCAGCTTCACGTCAGCGTGCGGGGTGCTCCCGAGCGTGATGGTCATCGTGTACGTCCCAGGACCATCGAGCGGCAGATCGATCGCGGCGATGATCGGAACGTCGAGGTCGGTGACGCCGGGCGGGGGCGGCGCGATGCTCAGCTCGCCGCTCGAGGACCAGAGCTCCGTGCCCTGCGGATTGAGCCAGCGGAGCGCGACGGTGTGCGAGCCGACATCGGTGCGGGAGCCCTTCACGCGCACCACGAGGTGGGCGCGCGGGTGCACGGCGGGGAAGCCGCCGACCTGCACGGCGTCGAACACGCCGAGGACGTTGAGCTTCCCTTCCTGCGAGAGATTGGCCGCGTCGGCGAAGAGTGCGAAGGAAACGTGCATGCGGAGAAGTTACGACGTGCGGGGCGCCATCGGCTAGCGTCGGGTGCGCGTCCGGCTCCCACTCTCTTCCGCCCCCCTCTAGCTTTCGGGCATGGTGTCAACCCTGGATCGCCCTCTCGCGCCCGGTCGTGCCAGCGATACTGCCCGACCGGGCGTTTCGCTGACCGATGCGCTCCTCCTCGTGATGAGCGTCATCTGGGGGATCAACTACGCGGTCGTGAAGTACGGCGCGGAGCTGGTGAGTCCGCTCGCGTACAACAGCCTGCGCGTGGCGATCGCAGCCGTCGTGCTCTCCGGCATTGTCGCGCTCGGACGCGGTGAGCGGCTCGCGCGTCGTGATGTCATCGGGCTGCTCCTGCTCGGCGTGCTCGGCAACGGCGTGTACCAGGTGTTCTTCGTCGAGGGGATCGCACGCACGCGAGCCGGCGACGCGGCGCTCGTGCTCGCGGCGGCGCCGGTGTTCATCGCGATCTTCGGCCGCATCACCGGCGTCGAGCGCATCGGGGTTCGCGCGATCGCCGGGATCGTGCTCTCGATCGCCGGCATTGGCTTCGTGGTGTTCGGCGGTGCTGGCGACCCGACGGGACAGTCGACGTTCCTCGGAAACGCGCTCACGCTCATCGGATGCATCTGCTGGGCGCTGTACACGGTGCTCCTCAAGCCGTACGCGAACCGCATCGACGCGCTCCGCATCTCGACGGTGACCGCTGTGGGCGGCGCGATCCCGCTCCTCCTCGTCTCCGCACCGTCGATCGTTGCCGTCGATTGGCGGCACGTCTCGATGGGTGCGTACGCGGCGCTCGCCTACAGCTCGATCGGCGCGCTCGTCATCGCGTATCTGTTCTGGTACCGCGGCATCCGCGTGATCGGCCCGACGCGCACCGCGATGTACTCCAACCTGCAGCCCGTCGTCGCCATCCTCTTCGCGTGGGGCTTCCTCAGCGAGGTGCCGACCCCCTGGCAGTGGCTCGGCGCGGTGACGATCATTGCCGGCGTGATTCTGACGCGCACATGAAGCTCGTTCTCTTCGATATCGACGGCACGATCCTCTGGAGCGACGGCGCGGGGCGCCGCGCGATGACGGAGGCGCTGACGCACGTCTTCGGCGGTGCGGGACCGACGGAGTACCGCTACGACGGGAAGACCGATCCGCAGATCGTGCGCGACCTCATGCGACTCGACGGCCACTCCGATGCCGACATCGATGCGGGGATGGCGCCGCTCATGGCGCACTATCTCGCGGGGCTCGAGCGCGAGCTCGCGAGCGGCGGGCATCACGCTCGGCTGCTCGACGGCGTGGCCGAGTTGTTGAATGCGCTCGAGGCACGTAACGATGTCGTGGTCGGTCTGCTCACGGGGAATCTGCGCGAGGGGGCGGGGATCAAGCTGCGCGCGGTCGGGATCGCGCCCGAGCGCTTTCGCGTGACGGCGTTCGGCTCCGATCACCACCATCGTCCGGAGCTCCCCGCCGTCGCGCAGCGCCGCGCGCGCGAGATCCTCGGACGCGAGATTCCGGCGCACGACATCATCGTCATCGGCGACACGCCGGCCGACATCGAGTGCGCGCGTGCGGCCGGCGCGAAGTCGATCGCGGTGGCGACCGGACGATACTCGGTGGAGGAGCTTGCGACGCACGAGCCCACCGCCCTCTTCGAGACGCTGGCGGACATCCATGCCGTCATGCGAGAGATTCTGCGCGAGGACCACGACGATGCGTGAGGTCGAGCTCAAGGCGGTGGTCGAGGACTGGGACGCATGCCGCAGGCGAGTCGAGCACGCCGGCGCCGCTCTCACCTTCGAGGGGCGACTCGAGGATCGGCGGTACGATACGCCCGATCGTGCGCTCGGCGTCGAGGATGAAGTGCTCCGCCTGCGCGTCTATCGCAACGGCCAAGGGGCACGCGCCGAGCTCGGCTGGAAGGGACGCACGCACTACGACACCGGGTACAAGGTGCGCGAGGAGTTGCAGGCGGCGACGTCCGATGCGGACGTCCTCGCGCAGATCCTGCTCAACCTCGGCTACATCGTGACGCGCGCCATCGATCGCGATATCGCACAGTACGAGCTGGAGGGCACCACGGTTCGCTTCGAGCGCTATCCGCGCATGGATGATCTCGTGGAGGTGGAGGGGACGCCCGAAGGGATCGAGCGCACCATCGCCGTGCTCGAGATTCCGCGGTCGCACTTCAACACCGATCGTCTGCCGCGATTCGTGGCGCGCTACGAGGCGCGTACCGGCGAGCGCGCCGCGCTGTGCGACGACGAGCTGAAGGGCGTGGCGAGCTACGAGCTGGAGGACGCATGAGACGGCGCGGGATGCGGGATGCG
>DASSNR010000377.1:0-28509 GCA_035687925.1 Gemmatimonadaceae bacterium
GCCGGTGCGCAACGAGCCAATGATTTTTTGGGGGTGCGAAGGCGAGTCTCGGGCGCCAGCGCTGGCTCCTCAGTCCGGGCTAGCCTCTCTCGCGTGAGACGCCCGCCCTGGCTCGCGTGAGACGCCCGCCCTGGCGCGCCGAGGCTTGCCCGATCCCCCCAAAAAATTCTTTCGGCCCTCGAGTCCCGAGCCTTTCTCAGGTCGCGATCGATCCGCGCAATCCGCGTTCATCCGCGGCTATCCGCAGTTGCTGTTTGCCGTTGCCGTATCCGCGGCCGTCCGCGCCAATCCGCGGTTCCCTCCTGTAGTTATCCGCGGTCCTCCGCGGTCTAGGTGGTCACGGATCCGCGGCCCTCCGCGGCAGATGAGAGATGGCGTACTGCACCGCCAGATCCGTGGCGCTCCAGAGTTGGATATCGGAGCTGGTCCCGTACCGAATCGGGACGAGCCGTCCGCGGTCGATCTCGGAGCTCCACAACTCGGCGTGCTTGAAGCCGGAGGCGAGGACGGCCTGGTCGACCTGGTGCAGCGCGTCGTCGAGCGCACGCACGTACGACGCGAACGCCGCGGTCGGATGCGGATCCGCGGCATCCGCGGTCGCGATCTGCTTGGCGAGGCCGAGGAGCAGGAGGTTCACCTCGCGGCCCCACACGACCCGCGGGCCGTGGTAGGGGTCATTACGGAAGGCGTTCCATACATCTTCGGAGGCGTAGGCGTCGTTCGCGACGAGGGGGCCCAGGCCTGGCACGAAGAGGCCGACGGGGTAGGGGCGGGTAAAGGGGTCGAGCGCGCGGAGCGCCTGGGGAATTGGTAGCGAATCGCGAAGAATGTCGGCGGTCAGGTCGCCCAGGAAGAGGCCGGTGGCGGGGTCGGTGTTGACGACGGGGATGGGGCGGCCGGCGCTGTCGAGCGCGAGGGCGAGGAAGGTGAGCGAGTCCGCGATGGTGCTGTCGGCGGCGACCACCCGCTCCCAGTAGCGACGCTCGTCGGGCGGGAGCCAGGCGAGCTTGGCGCGGACGTGCTCGCGGATCTCGGCAGGCGCGAGCGTGACGGTGAAGTAACGCTTCGCGCTTCGCCACACGGCCGCGTCGCGCTCGGCGTGCGCGGGGTCGCGCGCGTACTGGCCGAGCGGCGTGTGCGCGAGTTGCGGCGCGAGCGAATCGAGGGTCGTGGTCGTGATGCCGAGCGCGGGGAGCGCAGTGAGGATGCGCGCGATGGATTCCAGCGCCTGCGGCGCCCAGATGACGTTGATGTCCATCGCGAAGCGGCCGTTCGCGTACCCGTCCTGGCTGTCGCGCCAGCTCGCGGAGCGCCAGTGCGTGGAGTCGAGCCTCTCGAACGATACCAGATGCTGCACATCCGGCTCGCGCACGTAGGGAGCGGTCTCGGACGTGACGAGCGAGAGCTCGCGGAGGAGAAGCGACAAGCGAGAGGGAAGAGGCGAGCGGCGAGCGGCGGGGGATTCCGTCGCGACCGGCTCGAGCAGGAAGGTGCGTTTGCGCGCGGCGGAGACGGTGGTGTCGGACAGGTAGCGGGCGGTGATGACGGCGAGCTGGAATTCGTCATCCATCATGTGGTAGTTCTCGCGCACGACATGGAGGTCGCGCAGCTCGGCGCGTGCGCGCGAGAGGATGCTGTCGGCGGCGACGCTGGATCTGCGGCGGGCGAGAGGAAGCGAGTCGGCGATGAGCGTGTTGTAGATGCTGGCGTGTTCGCGAATGGCCTGGCCGCCGAGGGCTTCCTCGTGACTCACGTCGCCGCGGGGGGAAAGCTTGCGCAGCGCGCTCGCGATCACGTGCTCGGGCATCGTCCCGGTCCAGATGGGCTGCATCATCAGCGCGCTCATCATCATGTCGCGGCCGAAGTACGTCGCGTAGTTCGGCATGCCGGCCATGAGCTTTTCCTTCGTGCTCAGAAGCTCCACGCTGCGCACTTCGCGCTCCAGCCACCGGTAGCGCATGACGATCGCGGAGTCCGTGCCGTGCGGGGTGTCGCCGCCGAGCACGCGGAGCACGCTGTCGTGCGCGGTGCGGGTGGCCGCGAGAAAGCGAAGGAAGTCGCGATTGAAGATCTCGTCGCGTGCGAGCGGGGTGAGGGCGGCGGCATCCGTCGCGATGGTGACCGTCATACGGATGGGTGACGCGTCGCGTGCGCGCAGGGAGATCACATCGCCCGCGCGATGCATCATCGCCTGACGCGAGTCGGTGCGCAGCACGAGCAGGAGATGGTTGCGGCCGTCGAACGTCGGCTGCTCCGCGCGCACCACGCAGTGCGTCTGTGTGCACGCCTGCGTGACGGTGGGGTGCAATCGCGCGGAGAGCTCACTGATGCCGCGCGCATGGAGCAGGGCGAGCTCGCGACGCTGCTCGGCGGGCGACTGCCGACGGAGATTCGCGATGAGGTCCACGAGCTCCTGCTCGCGGAACGGGGGCGCGGTGAACGGACCGAGATGATGATGCGCGTACTGGAAGTCGCGCTCCACACGCATGGAGCCGAGCAGCAGCCATCCGATATCGACGCGCGGTGCCGTGGTGGTGAGCGTGTAGGTGAGGGTGCGCATTCGGCCGGAGTCGGCGACGGTCGCGGCGTCGCTCCCCCATGCGAGCGTCGCCGGATGCCCCGCGCTGTCGCGCACGGTGAACCCGATGCTCTCGTCGGCTGCGTCCGCCCAGACGTGCACCACTCGGCCGCTCCGCCCATCGAGATACACCTGCACCGCGTTCCCCTTGGAGTCGCGGTAGAAGCGCGTCTGGTAGCCCTGGTACGCGGCGGGGTCATCCATGCCGGGCTCGGGGAAGGCGAGCACGGGCGCCACCTGGCGCGCGGGAGCGATGCGCGACGGTGCTGGAGTGACGTGCGATGATTGCGCTTGCGACGATACCTGCATCATCGGCGCGACGAGCGCGAGCGCGAGGATGGTCGCCGTCATTTGCGCACTCCTTCGCGATGCCGCACCATGCGCCGGCCGCGTGAGTCGACGATCACATCGTAGCGTGCGCCGCGCACGTACACGTTGCGCAGCACGAGGTGCGTAATGTGCGACGGGAGCACCGGCGCGAACGCGGGCTCGACGCCGCGCTCGCCGAAGCGGAGTCCGGTGTAGCCGAAGATCACTTGCTGCAGAAAGCCGCCGGCGCCGGTGGCGAAGTACACCGCGCCGTTGTCCGGTGTCTCGGAGAGCATGAGGAAGGGGCCGTGGACGTGTGAACGATAGCTGATGGGGAGCAGCGAATCGACGAGCGCGTCGTCGCCGAGCTCGGCGGCATCTACGGAGAGCAGCGTCGAGCCCATCATCGCGCCCTGCCCTTTGGCGATGAGTTGATGGATCGCCTGCTCCAGCTGCGCCCGCTTCGCGCGCGCCGTCATCGAGACACCGAGTGGATACGCGAGGAGCGGTGTGACGTCGCCGAGCGTGGAGTCGGGCGCGCCGGCGTAGGTGCGGAAGAATCCGCTCGCCGAATCGTACGGCAGGTGCAGCATCGTGGCCACTCGCGTCCACTGCGAATCCGGCGTCAGCCCGAGCCGGCGACTCGCGAGTGTCGCGATCTCGAGGTTCTTTCGCGCGACGGCGTTGGTATAGGCGTCGTCGGTCACGCCGATCAATCCTTCGGAGACGGAGACGACGTCGGGGATGTGGTAGCGGCCATCCGCGGAGTCGTACGCCACGCGGCTCACCCAGAAGTTCGCGGTCTCGCGGATGACGGGGAATCCATCGCGCGCGAGCCACGCCGTGTCGCCGGTGGCGAGGTAGTACTGCCACTGCGCGAGGGCGACGTCACCCGTCACGTGGATCTCGCCGCGCGCGTTCTGCACGGCGAAGTGCGGCGTGGTCTCGTGTCCCTCATCGTCGGACTCCCACGGATACATGGCGCCGAGATGACCGTTCGCGCGCGCGTTCTCGCGCGCGGCGTCGAGCGTGCGCACGCGGTAGGCGACGAGCGATCGCGCGATGTCCGGATGCATGACGACGAGCGCCGGGAACATCCACGTGTCGGAGTCCCAGAAAGTGTGCCCGTAGTAGCCGGCGCTCGAGAGCCCCATGGGCGGAATGCCGAGCGCGGTGCCGGTGTCGGCGCTGCACAACAGGTAGAAAAGCATCGAGCGCACGAGGCGCTGGAGCTGCGGGTCGCCATCGATCTCGATGTCCGTCTCCCAGAGGCGGTGCCACGCGCTGGCGCTCGCGTCGGCAAGGCGACGGTAGCCGCGTGACTGTGCGATGCCGGCCTCTCGCGTGGCCCGCGCCAGCGGCTGCGGCGTGTCCGCCGAGGAGGCGATGGCCACGAGCTTCGAGAACGTGTATGTCTCGCCGGGCGATGCATCGAAAGCGACCTCGATCATCGCGGTGTCCTGTTGCGTCATGGTGCGCGTGGATGCGCGCCGGAGGTTGTGCGGCCAGCTGATGGTAGCTGCCTGCGCGACGACCGTCGTGCGCCCCACCGGCGTCGACGTCATCCAGAGGGTGCCGCCACCCGGCTCGATGAGCGCGCGCTGCGTATGCACGATCATGTGGCCGGGGTACCAGACATCATCGAGTCCCCAGCTCGGCTCCGTGCGCTCGAGCGTAGCGAGCGGGAGCCGGTGCGGCGGAGGGCGGCCCGTCATCGCGAAGCGCACGCGCATGCGCCCCGCGTGGTGCGGAACGAGTGTGAGCTGCACGCCCGCGAGGTGTGGGTCGGCGCGGGAGATGAAGGTCTCGACGGCGACCGATGTCCGGCCGGCGCCATCCATCCAGTCGTAGCTCGTGCGCGCGACGCCGTTCCGCATGTCGATCTGCTGACGGTACGCGTGCAGCACGCTGTCGGGCGATGTTGCGTCGAGCCATGTGCCGCCATCGGCGATGGCGATCGCGTTCCACACCGGCAGCGCGACGATGCGGGGGACGTCATCCGGTCCGTGCTCGTCGAGCCCCGCGAGCAGCGAGAGCGATGGGCCGAGGCCGGATGCAGGGATGGTGATGCTGAAGTGCCCGTTGCCGAGAAAGGGCGACGGCGTGCGGGCGGGATCGTGCGTGGTGAGGAGGAAGGTGGAATCGCGCGTCGCATGCGCTGTCGCCTTCTGCGCGGCAAGCGGAGCGGCGAGCAGCGCGAAACCGCACCACGATGCGACGACGAGCGTGAGCGCGAGTCGACGAATGAAGCGGTCCGGCGGCGGGCCGATGATGGCCCGCCGCCGGAAAACTCCGATCAGCACCGTAGCACGCGCCGGATTACGGGTGTCCCGGTCCCGACGGTGCGCCGATGGCGCCGAAGTCGTACGTCATCGACAGCAAGATGCGGCGCGGCAGGATCGGACGCGCGAGGAAGATCGGCGTGCCGCCGGTGCTCAGCAGTCGCGGATTCCCTTCCTCGAGCCCCTTGCCCTGGAACGCGTTCACGACGTTCAGGTCGATCGTCGTGCCCTGCGGGAGTGCGTAGGCGGCGCCGAAGTTGAAGTAGCTGTACTGGGGGAGCGATGTCCCGACGCTCACATCCACGAAGCGCGAGCCGACCCAGTGCCAGTCGCCCAAGAGCTGCAAGCCACCCACGTTGGGAATGGAGTAGGTCGCCGAGAGGTTGGCGATCGACTTCGGCACGCCGTTGATCAGGCTCCCGATGTCAGCGCCGGCGCCGGAGCCCAGCTCGGCCCGGAGGAACGTGCCGTTGCCGAAGACCTGCAGTCCCTGGATGGGGGCAGCGGCCAACTCCACCTCGGCGCCGTAGGAACGGTTGTCCGGTGAGGGCTTGACAATCCATTTGGAGCCACCCGTCACCGAGTCGATCACCAGCCCTTGGCTCACGATGTTGCGCAGCAGCGTGTAGAAGCCACCCACCGTGAAGCTCAGCGGACCCGCGACGCCCTTGACCCCGCCCTCGGCCGACTGCACTTCGCGTGACTTGAACAGATCGACCGCTTGCTGCGCCTGAGCGGTGAGAAACTCATCGAGCGCCGGCATCTTGTAGCCGCGCGCCGCCGAGGCATAGAGTGCGAGGTTCGGCTTGAGCGAGTAGTTGAGCCCGATGGAGCTCGCCCAGTCCGTCATGCGCCGGCTGAAGTGCAGGAAGCTCCCGTCCCCGAACGTCTCGTTGTTGAACGTGGTCGTCGAGTCGCCATCCAGGTCGAACGTGGCGGTTTTCTCGGAGCTCTGCACGTAATCATCGCTCTCGACGCGTACGCCGAGATCGGCGCGCAGCCGATCGGTGAGCTGGAGCGAGCCGCCGAGGACGCCGGAGACGATACTCGTCTGACCGGTGCCGTTGGTGTAGCCGGACATCTGGTTCAGGAAGCCGTTCTGGGTGATGCGCGTGGGCGTCCCGCCGGGCTTCGTGACGACGGCGTCGAGGAAGTGCGTGTTGTCGCCGACGTCAGTGAGAATCTGCGTGAAGTACCAGTGATTGTCCTGCGAGTAGTTGGCGATGTACGCGCCCGCCGAGATCGTGTTCTTACCGAACGTCTTGCTGACCTGCAGCTGGTCCTGCACCGCCGAGATGGGCTTGGAGACGTGGATGAGCTGTCCGGGCGCGACGAGTCCGTTGGGGGTGCTGAAGGGGAGCGGTTTGCCCGCCGCGTCCAGCACATTGGTGTAGGTCAACTGAATCGTGCTGCCGGCGGGCAGGGCGAGCCCACCCTGCCCCTTGGGCCCGGTCATGAAGTCCGCGACGCTCATCGCATTCGACGGCACGAGCGCGTTCCACTCCTGCCGGTTCGTCATCACCTGGCCGGTGTTCTGCACGTGCCAGCCGCTCCCGACATCGAACGCCGCGTCGACAGTGAACCAGCCCCCGGTGGTCGCGAGCCCGTTGCCCAGCGGCAGTGTCAGATCGCCGGACGGCGTGGGCACGCGCAGACCGAGCCCCTCGGCGGTATTGAACGACCCGTAATCCCCGAAGCCGGGGACGTAGCGCGGATCGGACGGGTCGGTGAACGGCAGGTCGAGGATGAACTGGTTGCGGTCGTCGATGACCTTCCCCGAGAACCGGATGTACCCGTTGTCGAGCAGCCGTGTGGCACTCGCCTTCAGCTGGCCGCCATGGATGCCGGGGAAGCCCGGATCGCGCAGGCCATGATCGTAGCGGTAGAAGCCGCCGATGTTGAACCGCCAGTCGTCGCCGAGCGGCCCGTTGGTGTTGAGGTCGTACCGGGCGAGCCCATGGGTGCCGACCGTCGCCCGCATGGAGCCGGCGAACGCGTCGCCGCCCGTCTTGTTGATGAAGTTGATGATGGCGCCGGGGGTGTTGGAGCCGAAGAGTGCGGAGCTGCCGCCGCGCACCACTTCCATGCGTTCGATGTTCAGGTCGGGGCGGAAGAGGTTGTCGGCGTTCATGAAGAACGTGTGCATCGTGGGGAAGACGGGCATGCCGTCCTCCATGAACATCACGTACTCGACGCCGAGCACGCCGCGCATGCTGATGTTCTCGTTCACTTCGCCACCCGAGCTCTCGACGCGCGTGAAGCCCGGCACGTAGCGCAGCATCTCCGTCGTGCTGCGCGGCACCGCGCGATCGATCTCCTTGAGCGGCAGCGTGGTGACGGCGACGCTGGACTGGATGTTGATGCGCGGCGCCTGCGTCCCCGTGACGACGACCTGCTGCAGCTGCAGTGGGTCGCGGACGAGCGAGAAGTTGTGCGTGGTGCGCTGATTGGCGGTGACCGTGATGCTGTCCGCCACACTGCGGTAGCCGATGATGCGCGCACGCAGGAGGCGGCGCCCGGTGGGGGCGCCGTTGATGGTGTACGTGCCGTTGGCGTTCGTCACGGAGCCGATGGCGGTTCCGTCGATGTACACCTGCGCGTTGCCGATCGGCGCGCCCTGCTCATCGGTCACGCGTCCGGCGACACTTCCGGTTTGCTCCGTGCCCTGCGCCTGCGCCCGTGGCGGGAGCAGGAGCACGGCGAGCAGACAGAGCGCTGTCGAGGTTGCGAGGGCTGGAGGAAGCAAACTCCGACGAGTGAACCGTACATGCTGCATCATGGGCACACCCTCCACGTCTACACGATACGGGAGAACGCGAACGCGCCATGCAATGCAGCCTTCGGCGTCATACCCACGCACGAGGCCAGCGTTGCTGGCGAGGGATAGCAGCAACGGGTGTATCGTGGAGGAGCGCAGCAACGTTTGTACCGCTGAGGGGCCGCGGAGGACCGCGGATACGACAAACGACCACAGCAACGACAACAACAAGAGCAACAGCGAGCCGCGGATGACGCGGATAAACGCGGATCGAACCCGACGGGCCGAGAGCGACGGTGCGCCCGGGCCAATGTTTTTTTGGAGGGGACAAGGCGAGCCTCGAGCGCCACTGTGAGCTCCCGAGCGCTAGCTGCCCTCTCCCGTGTGAGATGGCTCGCTCCGGTGCGCCGAGTCTCGCCTCATCCCCCCAAAAATTCTGCTCGGCCCTCGAGCCCCGAGCCTTTCCGTGGTCGCGATCGATCCGCGTTTATCCGCGTTCATCCGCGGCTATCTGCAGTTGCCGTTGCTCTTGTCTGGCATCCGCGGTTGATCCGCGGCCTCAGTCGGAGTGATCCGCGGCCCACACCGATCCGCGGCTCGTCGCGAAGGGGTGGACGTGGATCATCCATCCGAATAGCTGCGGAAAGAATCGCCCATCCGCGGCCGCGCAGGCATCGGCGGTGGTGATGGTGCCATCGGGGCCGAAGAGTGGCTTGCCATCCTTCTGCTCGGCCCAGCGTGCGCGGTCGCCGCGGCGTGGGACGCACAGGTTCACGTGCTCGTGCCACTGGCCGACGCTGAGCGGGACGCGAGCGTTCAGCGCATCGAGCGAGGCGGTGCGAGGGGCGGTGTACATCGCGCCGACAAGCGTGTAGCTGTCCCCGTGCTTCTCGTAGAGCAGCGACGTGGGGGCGGCGGGGTCGAAGCGGAATTGGGCCGCGATCGCGTGGTGGGCGTTCGTGAAGTGGTAGATGTGCTGCGGCACGTTCGGCAGGAAGGGACGATAGCCATCGCGCAGCGCGACCTGGACATCCGTGTACTTCGCGATCGCGCTTCGCAGCTCGGCGGCGATCGAGTCGGCGCGCGCGTCATCCGCGGCGTTCTCCGGACGGCGGGGCGTCATGCGCATGTGCGCCGTCTCCATCAGATGACCACTCATCGACATCGTCGCCGAGGACGCGGCAGGATCAGCGGTGTCTCCCGCCATACCGGACATCCCCGCCATTCCCGCCATTCCCGACCCGGTGGCGCGACCGTGCGCCGACTGTGCACCCGCCGTCGCCGGCGCGAACGCGAGCAGCGCGCCGAGTGTGACGCTGAGCGCGACACATCGTGTCGACATATGGATGGTCATCCGCTACTCCTCGAACAAGGAACCACCCCACAGTACGCCACACATCCCCCACCTGAGATGACGCCCGGACCTCTCCGCGCGTTAACTCCCGTCGGCCCGGAAACACATGCTGGCTTGCTTCTTCGAGAAGCATGTTGCAGGTTGTCGGTTCAGAGCCACGCCGCTCCGGAGCGGCGCGTTAGTCCATCGTCCCCATTTGTCGCTGAATGGCTCCATGAAGATCCCCGCCAGGTCTCCCTCCATCTCCGCGCTCGCGGTCCTGCTCGTCACTTCACTTCCCACCGTCGTCATCGCACAATCGCTCCGCGGTTCCCCCGCGAGCGTCGACCGGATGTACCACTACGCGTCGTCGCACGATCTGCACTTCTACGAAACGTCGAAGGGCGTGAGGGGCGCAGTCGACGCCGGCCGCTTCGTGCGGCTCTCCGGCAACGATGACTTTCAGCTGAGCGGCGTGAGCTTTCCGTACGTGCTCCCCGCGACGCGGACGTTCGTGCATCGCCTGGCCGCCGAGTATCACAGTGCGTGCGGCGAGCCGATGGTCGTGACGAGCGCGGTGCGCCCCGAAGCGCGCCAGCCGGTGAACAGCACACCGGAGTCGGTACACCCGACGGGGATCGCCGTCGACCTGCGCAAGCCGCGCGGCGCGTGTCTCTCGTGGCTGCGTCACGTGCTCGAGTCGCTCGAGGCGACGGGCGTCATCGAGGCGACGGAAGAGCACTACCCGCCGCACTTCCACGTCGCGGTCTATTCCGTCCCCTACAAGCGCTACGTCGAGCGCCAGTCCGGCACCGAGGTGATGGTCGCCGACGGCGACGTGCAGCAGTACGAGATCCGCAAGGGCGACTCTCTCTGGAGCATCGCCCATCGCTACGGCGTCAGCGTCGAGCAACTCCAGCAGCTCAACGATCTCTCGTCCGCGACCATCAAGGCGGGCGAGACGATCAGGGTGCCGAGCGGACAGTGAGAGTGAGTCAGTGGGTCAGTGGGTCAGAAACAGCTCACGCGCTTGTCATCCCGAGCGGAGCGAGGGATCTCGGACGGGAGAGCAAGAGATCCCTCGCTCCGCTCGGGATGACAATCAGCCCGAGATTCCTCGCTGGCGCTCGGAATGACAACTGTAATGGTCGTTCCTGACTCACTGACCTACTGACCCACTGCCTCACTCCGTCACAACCCTGTCCCTTCACCCTATCCCCATGTCCTCCCCTCGCCTCGGCATCGGCATCATCGGTAGCGGCTTCAATGCGAAGTTTCATCTGCAGGCGTTCGTTGGCGTGCGCGATGCGGACGTGCTCGGCGTCTGGAGTCCCAATGCGGCGCACGCGGCGGAAACGGCGGCGATGGCGCGCAAGCTCGATGTGGGGCGAGCGAAAGCGTATGAGTCGATCGCCGAGCTGGTCGCGAATCCGGCGATCGATGCGATCTGGTTGTGCGGGCCAAATCATGCGCGCGTGGAAAACGTCGAGGAGATCGTCGATGCGATCGAGCGCGGCCGCGGAACGCTGAAGGCCATCGCGTGCGAGAAGCCGCTGGCGCGGAACGTGGCCGAGGCGAAGCAGGTGGCAGCGCTCGCCAAGCGTGCGGGGCTCATGACCGGGTATCTCGAGAACCAGGCGTTCGCGCCGCAGGTGGAGCACGGGCGCGCGATCATCTGGGCGCGTGGTGCGAAGCTCACCGGTCGTCCGTATCTCGCGCGCGCGGCCGAGGAACACAGCGGGCCGCACATGCCGTGGTTCTGGCAGGGGAAGCTGCAAGGGGGCGGTGTGCTCAACGACATGATGTGTCACTCGGCGCTCGTCGTGCGGCACCTGCTCACGCAGCCGGGGAAGCCGCTGTCGTCGCTCACGCCGGTGAAGGTCACGGCGCACATCGCGAGCCTCAAGTGGACGCGCCCCGAGTACACGAAGCGGTTGTCGCGTATGATGGGGAAGGACGTGAACTACGCGAAGCGCCCCGCCGAGGATTTCGCGAGCGTCACGATCGAATTCGAGGACGAGCGCGGCATGTGCGTGCTGGGCGAGGCATCCACATCGTGGAGCTTCGTGGGCGCGGGGCTGCGACTCTCCGCGGAGCTACTCGGTCCCGAGTACTCGATGTCGTGGAACACGCTCGACAGCGGACTCAAGCTCTTCTTCAGTCGTGAAGTGCGAGGAAGATCGGGTGAGGATCTCGTCGAGAAGCAGAATGCGGAGATGGGGCTTATGCCCGTCGTCGCCGGCGAAGCGGCTGCGTACGGCTACGAGGCCGAGGACCGCCACTTCGTGCGCGCGTTTCTCTCAGGGAAGACGCCGCTGCTCACCTTCGACGATGGCGTCGATGTCGTGAAGCTGCTCATGTCCGCGTACATGAGTGCCGAACAGGAGCGGACGCTCGCGTTCCCGCCGCGCGGGCTGGAGAAGTTCGTGCCCGCCGTGGCCAAGGGCACGTGGAAGGGGTGAAGCCGTGCCCCAGGGTCGCCGACGCCTCGTCGGCGACCCGTCAACGCGTCGGATGACAGGTCATCACGACGCCGAGCACGCGACGTCAGCGCGCGAGATAGTGCTCGCGCAGTAACCGCCGATGATGCCGCTCGTGCCCCGCGATGATCCACGCGAGCGCGCGCGGCGTGATCGGGGCGCCGCTCGCCACCACTCGACGCGCGAGCGCCGTGTCGTCCATCGAGCGGAAGAGCGCCAGCGTGGCGCGCCGCACGGCGGTCAGCTCATCGATGAGTGAATCGAGTGTGCGGCCATCGAAGTTGCCGTTCGCGACGTAGTCATCCTGCTCGAAGCTCGGCAGCGGAGCCGTCTCACCGCGTGCGGCGCAGAGCGCCCGATAGCTGAAGACGCGCTCGGAGTCCGCCACGTGACCGATCACCTGCTTCACGCTCCACTTGCCAGGGGCGTAGCGGTACATGGCCTGTTCCTCCCCGAGGCCATCGAGCAGCGAGATCGTCTCCCCTAGCTGCGCCTCGAGGGTAGCGAGTACGTCGCCCGCCGGGACGGTGGCGATGTACCTCTCGTAGTACGGTAGGTGTTCGTCGGCGCCAGGAGGCGAGCTCAACAGCGCGGAAGACGTCGCGGGCATGGTGGATGGGGCTGCGGTGAAGGGTGCGGCGGCAACGACCGATGACTCGCGTCGAAATCTGACGCGGGCACGTGCGTCCACCAAGGCCGGCCATGCGGTACGGCCCGCCGTTCGCCCGGAGCCGGGCGCGCGCAACCTATTGTGCGATTCGAGTGTCAGACCAACTATAGTCATTACGACTATAGTCATTCGGCCCTGCACTCCGAGCGCCCATGCTCTCCAACCGATCCCGCAAGACGCCTGCATCGCTGACCCCGCTCAAGCCGGTCGAGCTCCTCATCCTCACGATGCTCACCGCCGGTGAACGGCACGGCTACGGCATCCGACAGGACATCATCGACCACACCGATGGCGCCATGCGCCTCGAAGCCGGGAATCTCTACCGCTCCATCCGCCGCCTGCTCGACGAGGGGCTGGTGGAGAGCTCGGAGCGCAGGCGGGCGGTCGAGCCGGATGATGAGCGGCGCCGCTACTATCGCCTCACGACGGTCGGCCGCCGCGTGCTCGCCGCCGAGATGATGCGGCTTCGTGCACTCGTACGCCTCGCCGAGACGCGCCACGTGATCGCGCCGCAGTCCGTGTGATGCGACGACCATCCGGAGCGCCCCCACCGGCGCCCGACCACGTGCCTGGAGAGCGGTGCTACAGGCTCCTCCTGCATCTGTACCCGGCGAGCTTCCGCGCGCAGTTCGGCGAGGAGATGGTCGACTTCTTCCGCGAGCGGTGGCGCGCCGAGCGCACGCGGAGCTGGCGCGGCGCACTCGCGGTATGGCTGCATGCGCTGCTCGACACAGTGGCGACCGCTCCGCTCGAGCGCGCGGACGCGCTCGCACGCTCCATCGGTGCACGCCGCGAAGGCGCACGCACCATCACACCGACGCCTCACGCGAGGGATGACGAGATGCTCTGGTCGATTCGACAGGATGTGCGCTACGCGCTGCGCGGCATGCGTCGTCAGCCCGCGTTCACCGCCGTGATCCTCGCCACGCTGGCGTTGGGGCTGGGCGCCAACGTGGCCATCTTCAGCATCGTGCACGGCGTGCTCCTCCGCCCGCTCCCGTATGCGGCGCCGGAGCGCATCGTGCAGCTCGCGCAGATCGCGCCGTACGGGTCCGTCTCCGAGCCGGAGTTCATGGACTATCGGCGCGACGCCCATTCGTTCGAGCGCCTCGCCGCGTACACGACCAGAGACGCAAATCTCACCGGCGGCCAGGAGCCCGAGCGCGTCCAGATCGCGCGGATCTCCGACGGCTTCTTCTCGATCCTCGGCGTTCCGCCGCAGCTCGGGCGCGCGTTCACGTCGGATGACGACGTGCGCCATCATCCGCCCGTCGCGGAGATCAGCTACGGACTCTGGCAGCGCCGCTTCGGCGGCGACCCGCACGTCGTCGGCAGCACGATCCGTCTCAATGGACAAGCGATCACCGTCGTCGGCGTGATGCCGCGCCACTTCGACTATCCGTCGCCCAACGTCACCGTGTGGGTGCCACTGCGGCTCGACCCCGACAGCCTCTGGACGCGCAACAATCACTACCTGCAGTTGATCGGACGGCTCGCGCCGAGTGCGACGGTGAGCAGCGCGAGCACCGAGGTCAACACGATGGACCGTCGATGGATGCACGAGTATCCGGAGACGTACTTTCCCACGTCGCCGCTCGGCGCCACGGTCACGCCGATCAGGGACGCGCTCTTCGGGAGCACGCGGCCGTACCTGATCGCGCTGCTCGGTGCCGTCGGGTTCGTGCTGCTCATCGCCTGCGTCAACGTCGCCAACCTCCTCCTCGCGCGCGGCGAGTCGCGCCGCAAGGAGCTCGCGATCCGGACGGCGCTCGGCGCGGCTCGGCGCCGGCTGGTGCGACAGGCGCTCACGGAGAGTGTGCTCTTCGCGGTGCTCGGCGGCGCGCTGGGGCTCCTCGTCGCGTGGTGGGGGACGCGCGCCATGGTCGCGCTCGCGCCGAGCTCCATCCCGCGGCTCGATGAGGTGCACACCGACATGGTGGTGCTGGCATTCGCCGTCGCCGTCTCGCTCGTGACCGGAGTGCTCTTCGGGTTCATCCCGGCGATGCGCGACACACGCAACGAGTCCGCAGATGCACTCAAGGATGGCGGAAAGACATCGGCGCACACATCCGGCGCGCGGCGCACCGGCGGCGTGCTCGTCGTCGCCGAAGTGGCGCTGGCCGTCATCATGCTGGTCGGTGCAGGGCTCATGCTGCGCAGCCTGTGGACGCTGCAGGCTGTCGACCTGGGCTTCGATCCGTCGCACGTCTTGACGATGCGCCTCTCGCTGCCGCCGAACGACTACACGCCAGCGCGCGCGGTGCAGTACTTCGGCGATCTGACGAACCGGGTGCGAGCGATGCCCGGCGTGCGCGCCGCCGCCGCGGCCGGCTGGCTCCCGATCGATGGAGGCGGCGGGCGCTGGTCGATCTTCGTCGATGGCCGAGTGGTGAAGTCGATCAGTGAGGCGCCGGCGCCGGAGCCCGAGCAGGTGACGCCCGACTACTTCCGCGCGATGGGGATGACGATGGTGCGAGGTCGTGCCTTCACCGAGGCCGACCGCGCCGATGCGCCGATGGTCGCCGTCGTGAACGAAGCGATGGCGAAGCAGCTGTGGCCGGGCGAAAATCCGATCGGTCACACCATCAAGATGTTCAACGACGAGGCGCCGTGGGCCACCGTCGTCGGCGTCGTGAAGGACACGCGCTCCGACGGCATCCAGGCCGAAGTGCCGCCCACGATGTTCTTCCCGTACGCGCAGGCGGGAAAGAGCGCGTACTACACGCCGTTCACGATGTCGCTCGTCGTGCGGACCGCGGGCGATCCGTTCGCCGTGGCCGGCGCCGTGCGGGCGGCAGTGAAGGCGCTCGACCCGAACGTCCCCATCTCGTCGGTGCAGTCGATGGACCAGGTCGTGGCGGCGTCCATCGCGGGCCGTCACTTCAGCACGATGCTGCTCGGCGCGTTCGCCGCGCTCGCGCTCGTGCTCGCGGGGATCGGCATCTACGGCGTGATCGCGTACGGCGTCTCGCAGCGCAGGTACGAGATCGGATTGCGCATGGCGCTCGGCGCGCAGCGCGGCTCGGTGCTGGCGCTCGTGATGATGCAGGGAATGCGACTGACGCTGATCGGACTCGCCATCGGGGTCGTCGGTGCGCTGGCCATCTCACGCGCGCTGCGCTCGCTGCTCGTCGGCGTGACCCCCATCGACCTGCCGACGCTTGGCGTCGCGGCGGTGGCGCTCGTCGGGATCGCCGCCATCGCGTGTGTGCTCCCTGCCCGTCGCGCGATGGCGGTCATGCCCACCGACGCGCTGCGCGGAGGGTGAGCCGCGCGATCCCCCGTGCGCTAGCTCGCCTTCACGAACGCGAGCCGAGCTCCGATCCCGATGAACAGCACGCCCGTCGCGCGACGGAGCATCATGACCCCGCGACTGCGCTCGCGCGCCCACCCGCTGAGCGCGCCTGCGCCAGCCGCGACCAAGCAATTGACGATGGTCCCCGACGTGTTGAAGAGCATCCCGAGCAGCACGATCTGCACGACGATCGGCCCGCGTGCTGGATCGACGAACTGCGGCAACAGCGCGAGGAAGAAGAGCGCGACCTTCGGGTTGAGCACGTTCGTGATGATCCCCTGTCGATACAGCACGGCGAGGCGCGCCGGCGGAAGCGCGATCGCATCCGCGGCGTCGCTACGAGTCAGCAGCGCGCGCACGCCGAGGTACACGAGATACGCCGCACCCGTGTACTTGACGACGGCGAACGCGAGTGGGACGGTCCGCAGCACGCTCGCGAGCCCGACCGCCACCAGCGTGATGTGCACGAGCGTCCCCGTCGCAATGCCGAGCGCGGAGACGACACCCGCGCGCCGCCCATCGCCGGTGCTCCGGGCGAGGACGTAGAGCATGTCCGGCCCTGGCGTGACGTTGAGCGCAAGCGCCGCGGCCATGAAGACGAGAAGTGTCGAGAGCGTGGGCATGGATGATGGTAATCAGGAGCGTCAGTCGAGAGCCAGCCAGGCCTGTCCGTCACTCCAAAACGTCGTCCTCATCCAGTTTGCGAGAGCGACGACGCGCGCTCGGCGCACTCCTGCGACGCGCCCCGCGGCCCCGGCGTGATGTCGATCTTCGTGATGTCCGGGCGGAAGAAGAGCGCGACCGTCCAATCGAGGACGATGCGCAGCCGGCGGTCCCAGCGCGGCATCTGCAGCAGGTAGTACGTGCGCCGCACGAACCACGCGGGGAAGCCCGTGACCCGCACGCCCATGATCTGCGCGACGGCGCGCGAGTGCCCCAGCGATGCCAGCGTGCCGAGCGAATGAAAGATGAAGGGAGCGGGCGTACGGCCATCAATGGCGGCCGCGACGTTCCGCGCCATTTGCTTCGCCTCGCGCATCGCATGTTGCGCGAGCGCCGGATACGGGCGGCCGTCCGGACCAGGAATCTCGGCGCAGTCGCCGAGCGCCCACACGTTCGGGTCGCTCCGGCTGCGCATGGTGGCGTCGACCGCGATGCGGCCCCGCTCGTCGTGCGCGACGGGGATGCGCGCCGCCACGGGATTCGTCACGATCCCCGTCGCGACCACGATGGTGCCGGCATCGTAGTGCTCGTTCGCGAGGTGGACGCACGTCGGCTCGATCGCGCGAACCGGCGTCGAGGCGCGGATGTCGGCGCCGCGCCGCTCGAGCACGCGCTGCGCGACGGCGGCGAGCCGGGGATCGATCTCCGGCAGGATGCGCGGGCCCGCCTCGAACAGGTGAAAGTGCAGCTCATCGCGACGGAGTCGCGGATAGTAGCGCAGCACATCGACCGCGAAGGCGGTCAGCTCGCCGAGGAGCTCGACGCCCACCAACCCTCCGCCGACCACGACGAACGAGAGACATCGGCTCCGGACCGCAGGGTCCGACGTGGCATCAGCGCGCTCGAACTGCTCGATCACGTGGTTCCGCAGCAGGAGCGCGTCCGCCATCGTCTTGAAGGTGAGCGCGGTGGAGGAGCCGGGGATGAGCGACTCGTTCGGCGTCGCGCCGAGTGCCACGACAAGCTGGTCGTACGGAAGGTGGTAGACGCCGCCATCGGCAGCGACGGCGCGCACCACGCGTTGCTCGACGTTCACATCCTCGACCGTCGCCTCGACGAAGCGCGCGCGCCGCAGCGCGGGACGGATGGGCTGCGCGCAGTGCCGCAGCTCCAATCGCCCGGAGCAGGCCTCGAAGAGGAGCGGTGTGAGGACGAAGAAGTTGTCGCGGCTGACGAGCGTGATCTCTGCGTTCAGTCGCCCGCCACACATTCGCTCCAGATGGCGAGTCGCCACCAGCCCGCCGAAGGCGCCTCCCAGCACGACGATTCGCGTTCTGGCCACGGACGCCGGCGTGTGCGCACGCGTGGAGGCAACGGTGGCGCGCGCGGGATCGCGCGCTGCATCACGAAGCTCGGCGGCGGGGGCCGCCAGCATGTCGTCGGAACGAACGCCCATGGCTACTCCTCGCCCGCGATGAGACGCGGGCTCGTCATCGTTTCAGTGAGGCGCCAGCGCGTTCCGTGCCCGAACGGCGCCATCAACGAACGAGGGGGACAATCGCTGCAGGAGACGTACCGGCGCGGAGCCTCGCGTCCCCCATCGATCGCCTCACGCGTGAGCGCGCCGCAGCGCTTGCTGCCCGCCGCGCACCGCGCTATTCTCGATCGCCCAACGTGAGGGGGACAGCCATCATGCGGACGCTTTCGGTATCGTCGATCGCGCGCGTCGTCATACGCCGTTCCGCACGAATCGTCGCAGACCGGTCCGTTCGCATCGTCGCACGCCACTCGACGGTGTGCTTGATGGTGCTGCTCACGCCGCTCGCGGCTCGCGCACAGCGTCCCGCGTGGCGGCACTCCGCGGTCGACACCGTTGCCGCGTCGCTCCTCACGCCCGCGGATGTCGAACAGATCACCGGCATTCGAGGTGTCCATCTGATTCCCCGCGGCACGGCGGTGGGCGCTCGCGGCGATCTCAACTTCGTGCGGCAGGACGGCAAGCTCGTGCTCATGGTCAACATCGGAACCGCTGAGCAGTACGAGCAGGCACGCACGCAGCGGGACGTCGAGGTCGGCGGGCGGAAGTTGCCGATGCCGCTCTTCAACGCCGCGGTGCCCGATGTCGGCGATGAGGCGTTCAACGGGCCGCCAGGCGACCAACCGTATGTGCTCTACGTGCGCAAAGGCAGCACCGGTCTCTCATTCACCACATCCTTCGTCAGCGTCGAGCGGACCATGCGGCCCGTGATCACGCAGGCGCAACTCGTTCAACTCGCCAGGCGCATGCTCGTCCGCATGTAGCGCGATGTCGCGCGAGCGCGCTCCTCCTTCCACGCGCGAACCCGTCACTCGGATCACATGACTCCCGTACTCGTTCATCGCTCCACGGCGATCGCACTCGCCATGTGTGGCGCCGTCTCCGGCGCCGCGGCCCAGTCGTCCTCGCATCATCATCACCTTCCGGCCACGCCGCACACCGTCGCGTACGGCTACTACAGCGCGACGGCGACGCCGGTGCTCCGCGTGGCGTCCGGCGATACCGTGGACGTGGAGACGCTCCTCACCAACACGCCGCGCGGACTCGAGCGCGCGGGGCTTCCACCGGACGAAGTGCAGCAGTCGCTCCGCAACGTCGTCGACTCGGTGAAGGATCGCGGACCCGGCGGCCACATTCTCACCGGCCCCATCTACGTGACCGGCGCCGACTCGGGCGACGTGCTCGAGGTGCGCATCCTCGACGTGCACCTCGCGATCCCGTACGCCTACAACGGGTGCAGCGGATTCCTGCGCGAGAACTGCGACAACCCGCGTACGCGCCTCATTCGCCTCGACACCACGCGCATGGTCGCGTCGCTGGGCGATGGCATCGTGATCCCGCTGCACCCCTTCTTCGGCAGCATCGGCGATGCGCCGCCGCGCGACTCAGGGCGCGTCTCCAGCAACCCGCCGAGCATCCACGCGGGGAACATGGACAACAAGGAGCTGGTGGCGGGAACGACGCTCTACATCCCTGTCTGGGCGCCGGGCGCGCTGCTCGAGATCGGCGACGGCCACGCCGCGCAGGGCGACGGCGAGGTGGACCAGACCGCGATCGAGACGTCGCTCACCGGCCGCCTGCAGCTCATCGTGCGCAAGGACATGCACCGCACGTGGCCGATGGCCGAGACGCCGACCGACTACATCGTGATGGGGATGGACAAGGACCTCACGAAGGCGACACAGATCTGCGTGCAGCAGATGGTCGACTTCCTGATGCGCAAAAAGAACCTCCCGCGCGTGGAGGCCTATCGCCTGGCGAGCATGGCTGCGAACCTGCGCATCACCGAGCTCGTCGACGGCAACGTCGGCGTGCACATGATGATATCGAAGAGGGTGTTAGGGGAGGAGAAAGAGTGAGTCAGTGGGTCAGTAGGTCAGTCGGTCAGAAGAAGCTCGTAGGGCGAGTCCGGCTTGCCCTGCAAGCCGTTCCTGACTCACTGACCTACTGACTCACTGACTCACTCCTCGACCGCCACCCTCCGACTCGCCGCCACCCTCGACCCCGGCGCCGCGATCAGGACGCCGAGGGCGATGACGATGAGCAGCTCGACGAAGCCCATCCCCATGGTCGGCTTCGTCGTCATCACGAACATGACGCCGATGGCGAGGAGCGGTGGGAGCTGCGCGATGATCCACAGCGACGGGTCGCGCACCGCGGCCGCGAGCGCCTCGTCCATCACGCCATCGCCCGCCTGACCGAGCCGCGGACCGAGCGCGCGCATGCGCCGCCCCAGGACGCCGCCGCCGATCGCCATCATCGCGATCAGACCGATGATCGAGACGTCGATCCACGGCGTGGTCCACGACCAGGCGCTCTCCGTCATGTAGGCGCCCGTGAGGAGCAGGGCGAGTCCGATGATCGGCATCGCCTTCGCCATGCGCCCGGCGATCATGAGCCCGTCGCGCGCCTCACTCGCCCGCTCCGCCTTCCGCATGCGCGCGAGGCCGAAGTGAATGAGCCCGGTGGCCGCAAACCCGGCCACGACCGCCAGTAGATGCAGGAACAGCGTCACCTTGTACGGCATCAGAAAAACCTCCTGGGTGGCACGGATGTCGGTCTCGTTCCGGGTGTGCAGGCGGCTCGCCGCGTGCACTCGAACAGACGATTCTCGCTAGCGAGGGCTGAGCTGTCAACGCTAGCGGAGCGCCGCGCCCGTGGCACGAGTTCCGCGGTGAGAGCGCCCGGATCATCGCGAGGGTCGCGAACGATCCGTCTTCTGGTGATCGCATGGAGGTACCCATGCCATCACGCCTCATTCGATGGGCTGCGGTTGTTCCACTCGCGCTCGTGCTCGCGGCGTGCAGCGGAGATTTTGCGGCGAGCCTCGGCCCCGGCGGGACGAGCTCGGGCAACCTCTTCGCCCTCACCCCCGATGCGCTCATCGGCCAGTGGTCGAACATCACGACGAGCGATGCGACGACGGGCGTCGTCACACAGACGACGTGGAACTTCCAGAGCGGCGGCGTGGCGACGCGCACGATTACCACGCTCACCGCACTCGGCGCGGCGCTGAGCACGAGCACCGTGCAGGTGACGTGGACCGTGAGCGTGGGCATACTGCTCCTCCACTTCGGCGCACCCGCGTTCCAGATCCTACGCGTGCCCTACACGATTCAGTTCGGCGTGCAGGCGACGACGCTGCTCCTGAACGGCGTGCCGTATCAGCGCGTCGGCACGCAGTAGACCGCGGCCATCACACGGCCTGCGCCGGGACCGCATCCGCTTCGACCGACGTCGGCTGACCGCGGAAGAACGCGACGAAGAGCACGAGCACCACCACCGCCATCGTCGCCGGCACGAGCCAGATGGCGTGCCAGTCGTGCACGACCGTGCCGGCCGGCGTCGTCCGTGAGTACATGTCCACCACGTGCCCCGACACCCACGAGCCGACGAGCAGCCCCAGCCCCTGCGTGATCAGCGTGTAGAACCCCTGCGCCGCCGCGCGGATCTTCGCGCTCGCGCGCTGGTCCGCGTAGATCTGCCCGGTCACGAAGAAGAAATCGTAGCAGAGCCCGTGCAGGATGATGCCGAGGTACAACAGCCACACGAGTGAGCCGACGTTCCCGTAGGCGAACGCGAGGTAGCGGACCGCCCACGCGGCCATCCCCATCATGAGGATCTTCTTGACTCCCATCCGCACCAGCAACACGGGGAGCAGGAGCATGAAGAAGATCTCGAAGAACTGTCCGAGCGTCATCTTCGCGGCCGCCGCCGTCATCCCGCTGTCGATCAGGAAGGGATTCGCGAACGTGTAGTAGAACTGCAGCGGGATGCAGAGCAGGAACGACCCGATGATGAATGCCGCGAACGAGCGGTCCTTCATCAGCGAGAGCGCATCGAGACCGAGTACGTCGCGCACGGAGAGCCGCTTGCCGGCGGCGTGCGGCGGTGTGTGCGGCAGCACGACGTCGAACAGGCCGAGCACGATCGAGGCGACCGCGGCGAGCTGGAGCGGTACGGGCGTCGCCTCCAGATGGAGGAGCCCGATGGCGACGCCGGCGACGATCCACCCGATCGTCCCCAGCACGCGGATCTTCGGGAAGTCGCGCGCCGAGTCGTCCATGTTGTCGAACGAGATCGAGCTCGTGAGCGCGAGCGTCGGCATGTACGTCAGCGCGTACAGAATGATCGCGATGTAGAACAACGAGAAGGTGTGGACCGTCGACGCCCACCAGAGGAGCACGCCACCCAGGAGGTGCAGGATGGCGAGGATCCGCTCGGTGGCGAAGAAGCGATCGGCCACCATGCCGACGAAGAAGGGCGACACGACCGCGGCGATGGCGACCGCGCCGTAGACGGCGGCGACCTGCGTGCCATCGAAGTGGAGCGTGTTGCTGAGGTACGTGCTCGTCGTGACGAACCAGGCGCCCCACACGAAGAACTCGAGGAACATCATCGTGGAGAGCTTGATGCGGACGGCGCTCATCATCGCAGTCGCCTCGGGCGAGGGATGGCTGGGAATGGTGCGGGGTGGACGGGAGAGAAGATACGGCGCGCAGTCCGGCGCGCCAGTTATGCGCCGATGCTGGGCGACGTCGCGTGCCGATCCGTGGGTACCGCCACGCTGGATGCGGCTGGTGCCGACACGTTCTGCGCACGCGGGAGGGTGAGAGTGAACGTCGTGCCCTTCCCCACCGTGCTCGCCACCACGAGGTCGCCGCCCATCGCGCGCGCCAGGTCGCGGCTGATGGCGAGCCCCAGCCCCGTGCCGCCGCTCCGCCGCGTGAGCTCGGCGTCCACCTGCACGAAGGGCTCGAAAATCACGTCGAGCTTGTCCCCGGGAATCCCGCACCCCGTGTCGATCACACGGATCACCACGTCCGCACCGCGCGCGTCGCCCTCCAACGTGACGACCCCACCGGCCTCGGTGAACTTCACGGCGTTCGCCAGCAGGTTGAGCACGATCTGCTGCAGACGGTCGGCATCGGCGCGCACCGCCACCGCGCGATCGACACCGCGATACCGATACTGCACGCCGCGATGCGCGACCTGCGGCGCGATGAACGCCTCGAGCTGCGCGAGCACCTCGTCGAGTACGAGCGTGCGGAGCTCGTACTCCACGGTGCCCGATTCGATACGCGCGAGGTTGAGCACGTCGTCCACCAGCGAGAGCAGCCGGCGCTGGCTCCGCTTGAGGCGGCCGAGTGCCTCGCGCTGCGCGGCCGTCACCGGTCCATGCACTTCCATCTCCAGTAGCTCGGTGTAGCCCGCGATGGCGTTGAGCGGCGTGCGCAGCTCGTGCGACATCACGGCGAGAAACCGGCTCTTCGCACGGTTCGCGGACTGCGCTTCGACGTAGAGCCGAGCGCGCTCGAGCGCCTGCGCGCCCTGCTGCGCGAGCGCGAGCATGAAGATGCGCTCCTCCGCACTGAACGGCCCCGGCCGCGCAAACCGCAGTCCAAGCGCGCCGAGGACGCGTCCTTCGACCGCGAGCGGAAGCGTGGCCCACGACAATCCGCTCCGGGCCGGCGGCTGCGGGGAGAACACATCGAACCGCTCCGCCCATGCCGCCGCGGACTCGATGAACACCGGCGTCGCTGTCCGCACCGTCTCGGCGACCGGATATGGTGCGTCCAGGGGGACGAGCATCCACGGATCGAGCGCCCCGGGTGGAAACCCCACGGCGTGCACGAGCCGAAGTGCCGTGCGGTCGTTGCTCAACATGTAGACGGTGCCCGCCGGCGCATCGAGGAACGCCGTCCCCTGCTCGACCACGGCGTTGGCCACCTCCGCCGGCGTCAGCGCGCGCGACAGCTCGGCGGTCACCGCCCGCAAGCGCTCCACGCGCGCGTACGATCGCTCCAGCGCTTCAGTCTGCGCCGCGAGTCGACGCTGCCCATCGCGCGCCTGCGCCAGCAGCTCCGCTCGCTCGGCCTCCACCTGCTGTCGAATGCGCACCTCGCGCGAGAGCTCCGCAATCTGGCGGTTGAGCACCGTGAAGTCGCGCGTAGCCGTTGCGATGGGCGCGCAGCGGATGACGACGAGCGCATGCTCCGTGGGCGACGCCGGCCGCAACACGGCCCCCTGGCATCGGCACCGGATCGGCTGTCCCTCGCCATCGGTGAACGTCAGCGCGCCGAGCATCATCGAGCGGCTGCGGGAGCAGGCACCGAGATACGCCGCCACTCGCTCGGGCGGGTCACGCGTGATCGATGCGAGCGTCGCTCCGGCCAACGATGTAGTCGAGCGATGCAGCAACGTCGCGGCCGCCGGATTGACGGCGAGAAGATCGCCCTGCCCGCCAACCACGAGGCAGGGCTCGGGCATCACGCGAAGGACATCGAGCGCTTGCTCGGGTGTCACGCGTCCTCTTCGCCCCGCACGTACTCGCGGCCCGCGGCCGCATCGCCCTCCGGCGTGGGCTTGAGGTGCACCACGACGCGGCACTGCGGGCTCCCCGTGGCGATCGTCTCGCGGAGCTCCACCTTCGCGTAGCCCAGATTCTCGGCGGCGATCGAGCCGAAGACGTTCGATGTCATCATGCACATCGCGGGGCGGCCCACCACCTTCTCGGCGAACGGGCACGCGCGATTGCCCAGCACGATCTTCTCGTCGTCCTGCTCGACGATGTAGAAGTCGCCGTGGATGCGTCGCTTGAGATCCACGAGCACGTCGGCCACCTGCTCGCGCGTGAGCTGATCGACGCCGAGCGCCTCGCGATACTCGCTGTCCATCGCCCGCCCCATGCGCTGCCCGACGACGCTCACGAACCCCGACGCCTCGTCGAGACCGACGACATCCTGCAGCGTTCCGGCCAGCTCGCGGATGAGCGTTCGCATGAAGATGTCGCGCGTGAGCGGAACATCGAGATGAGTCATCGACCTCCCCGTGACAGTAGGAGCGCTCATAGGATCCCTCGTGAATGTGTGCTGGTTGTCTATCCTGCTACAACGGCCGAACGGTCGCAATCCCTGCCGCAAACTTTGCACCCGGACAGCTGCCGAGCGCCGTCACCGCTCGGGCGTCGCCGAGGGCGCGAGGGCATCCGCCACGGCCGATCGCCGCTCGAGCCGCCGCTCGTAGATCGTCCGCTGCAGCCCCGAGAGAAAGAAGCGCGCGTTGCGTCCGAGCGTGCGCGTATCGTAGCCGCCTTCCTGCACCGCGAGCGTCGGGAGTCCGAGCCCCGCGATCGCGCCGCCGATGCGCTCGAACCCGTCCGGCGTGATCGTCCACGCGCCCGTGGGGTCGCCCTTCGCGATGTCGAGGCCCACGGAGAGCACGAGGTAGCGCGGCGCGAAGTGCTCGACCACCTCGAGGGCACGCTCGAGCGTTTGCAGGTACTCGTCGTCGGTCACATCCTCCGGGAGCGGGAAGTTGTGGTTGTATCCCTCCCCTGCTCCCTCGCCGCGCTCGTCGGCGAAGCCCGCGAAGTACGGGTACGCGTAGCTCGGATCGCCGTGGATGGAGATCGTGAGCACATCGTCGCGGTCGTAGAAGATTTCCTGCGTCCCGTTCCCGTGATGGAAGTCGATGTCGAGCGTCGCCACCGTACCGTCGGCGCTCAGCGCGTTCGCCGCGATCGCCGCGTTGTTGAAGTAGCAGAAGCCGCCGTACACGCCCGACTCGGCGTGATGTCCCGGCGGCCGGCAGATCGCGTAGACCAGCTGCTCGCCACGCCGCAGGAGATCGGCGCCGGAGAGCGCGCAGTTCACCGCCGCGCGCGCCGCGATGTACGCGTTGTGCGTGAGTGGCGTGAAGGTGTCGATGCAGAAGTAGCCGGCCTGGATCTCTTCGTCCACCGGCTTGCGCGCGCGGTGACGAATCGGGAAGACGTATGGGTAGACGGCCCGCCCCGTCGGCATCTTCGAGCACACTTCCTCGAGGGAGCGCACGAAGTCGGGGTCGTGCACTTCGGTGATCGGCTCGACACCGTGATCCTGCACGTCGACGACCGCCATCCCAGCGAGCGTCTTGATCTGGTGCATGATGCGATCGACGCGCACGGGCCGCTCGACGTAGCCGCGCTCGCGCACGTGATGGATCTGATGCTGCGGTGTCACGAGCACCTTGAACGGACGGAAGATGTCGTGCTTCTGCGGCGTCGCCTTCGGCGCGGCGGGCGCACGCGTGCGCGCCGGCTGCAGCGACACCTGTCCGGCGAACACGGACGCGACGATCGCGTTCGCGTACGGATCGGTGCGCGCGTAGTCGTACTTGCGGAAGAGAATCGCCGCGAACATGTCGCGCACCTCGTCTGCCGTCGGCTCCCGCTCGACACCGAGTGCGTCGAACATGACGTACGGCTCTCCCTCCGCGCGGTCGGGCCGTTTCTTCTCGTAGTCGGTGCCGGCGATGACGCGCGCGCCGTAGCGCTCGTAGAAGCGAATGCGCGCGCGGTTCTCGCGCCGCCGCGTCGCATCCGGCTCGAGCTCCGGCGCATCGGGGCGCACCTCGAGATAGAGTCCGCGCGAGCCGAGTCGCATGAGATACTCGCGCAGCGCCTCATAGAGCGCCCCACCGATGCCACGCTGTCGCACCGTCGGATCGACGACGATGAAGTCGAGCAGCGTCGCGTTGAGATCGGAGTAGTGGAACGCGAGCGCGAACGCGAGCACCCGCCCCTGCTGCGGATTCTCAGCCGTGATGAGAATGGTGCGCTGCCCCAGCTCACTCTGCTTCCGCAGCAGATCCGGGATGCGATCGGCGTAGTCGCCATAGTGCGCGCCGAAGTACGTGCGGAAGATGCGCTGCACCTCCGTCATCCTGCGCGCCTCGATATCGGCGTCGAAAACGTGAACGAAGCGGATGGCCATGGGGGAGATGGGGTTGGAGGGAGCGGCTGTGAGCTCTGAGCTGTGAGCTGTGGGCTGTGAGTCGGCTATGGGCTAGAGGCGTGCTCGATCTCCGTGCTCACAACCAAACTCATCACCCACAGCTCACAGCTCAGAGCTCACATCTCACTTCTCCAACTGCGCCTCCAACTCCAACTTCACATTCCCCTTGAACGCCCCCGACACCGGGCATCCCGTCTTCGTCGCTTCGGCGATCTTCATGAACTGGTCCTTGTCGATGCCGGGGACGTTGGCGCGGACGTTGAGCTTCATGGTCGTGATCTTGAAGCCGTCGCCGACCTTCTCGATCGTACACGCGGCGCGCGTCTCCACCTTCTTGGGCGGCTTCCCCGCTTGCTCCAGCCCGAGGCTCAGTGCCATGCTGTAACAGGCGGCCTCGGCGGCGGCGAGCAACTCCTCGGGGTTCGTGCCGCCGGCGTTCTCGAAGCGAGAGCCGAACGAATACTGACCGCTGATCTTCCCGCTCTCCCCGCTGAAGGAACCCTTCCCACTCCTGAGCCCGCCTTCCCATGTCGCAGTCGCATTCCGCGTCGGCATCGTCAACTCCTTGTATGATGGATCGAGGTGTGCATGCAGTGATGTTGCGAGACCATCGTCTCGGAAGATCTTCGACTCGTGCGCTCGAGGCAACGTGCCGGCTCGAACTCGCGCCGTCGCTCGCACCGCGTTGATGGCGGCGCGATCACGCATCATCAGTCGTCGCGCACGACAGCGCGCGAACGCTCGTCGTCTCGCGCGCGGGAGACGCATCGGATGACCGCCCCGCACGACAGACAGCGCCGGCAGACCGCGCTCATCACGGGCGCCTCGGGCGGCATCGGCTACGAGCTCGCGGTGCTGTTCGCGCGCAACGGCTTCGATCTCGTCCTCGTGGCACGAAGCGTTCCGAAACTCGAGACACTCGCACGCGAGCTCGCGGCCGCCTACGGCACACGCGCGCTCGTGCTCCACGCCGACCTCTCGCGCCCCGACGCACCGGAGGAGATCGTCCGCCGACTCACGGACGAAGGCATCACCGTCGACATCCTCGTCAACAACGCGGGCGTGGGACTCGCCGGTCCCTTCGCGGATACCGACCCCGCCGCGGAGCTCGCGATGCTCCAGCTCAACGTCGGCGCGCTCGTCTCTCTCACCAAGCGCCTGCTGCCCGGCATGATCGCGCGCGGCCGCGGACGGATCCTCAACGTCGCCTCCACCGCGGCGTTCGTCCCCGGTCCGTACATGGCGGGCTACTACGCGAGCAAAGCGTACGTCCTCTCCTTCTCGGACGCCCTCGCGCACGAGCTCCGCGGCACCGGCGTGACCGTGACGACACTCGCCCCCGGCCCGACGCGCACTGGCTTCCAGGCCGCGGCGCACATGCAGGCGAGCCGATTGTTCCGCGTCGCCAACGTGATGCGGGCCGCGGATGTCGCCCGCGCAGGGTACCGCGGATTGATGGCCGGCAGGCGACTCGTCGTGCCCGGGTTCCTGAACAAGCTCCTCATCGCCGGCGTACGCTTCGTACCGCGGCGTGTGACCGCGGCGATGGCGGGCCGCCTTAACAAGCCGCGGAGAGCCGCGGATTAACTACAGGGGGAACCGCGGATTGGCGCGGATGAACGCGGATACGGCAACTGCAACTACGGATAGCCGCGGATGAACGCGGATAAACGCGGATCGAACCGGATGGGCCGAAAGGGCCGGTGCGCAAGGGCCAATGATTTTTTTGAGTGCGGGGGCGAGCCTCGAGCCCCGGTGTTAGCTCCCGAGCCGGGGCTGGCCGCTCGCGCGTGAGGTTACGCGCTCCAGTGCACCGAACCTCGCCTC